>CALBIN010000099.1 GCA_937893275.1 uncultured Opitutia bacterium
ATGCGAGCCATCGACAAGACATTCGACTGGGGGCGAATCGGTTTCGGTAGTTTCGATGACATGGGACGCGTCCGCAATATCCGTCTCTACGCTCCCGAGTCCCGCAAGAGCAAAGCGGGAGATCCTTTCGTCGAAGGGCGAAAATAGTATCAAGCTCTTATTATCTTTAGCTCGACTTTCCGAGCGAAGAAGCAGCGGTTCAAACCTCGGCCGTTTTCGTAAAATGGCATTGCTCGATCTTTGGCGAACCCTTTTGTTTTCTCGCGATGAAAGTGCCATTCTATCAAGTGGATGCGTTTGCGGATTCTCTTTTTTCCGGGAATCCGGCTGCCGTATGCTTGCTGGAAGCTTGGCCGGGCACGAATCGTCTGCAACGGATAGCGGCCGAGAACAACCTATCCGAAACGGCTTTCGTTATGCCCGGAAAGCGGGGCAAGTGGGCCATTCGATGGTTTACGCCTAAGATGGAGGTTGACCTGTGCGGTCACGCCACCTTGGCCGCCGCTCACGTCTTGTATGAGGAGCGAGGGGAACACACAGAAGAACTCATCTTTACTTCTCGATCTGGGGAATTGAAAGTTTCTCCCTTGGAGGGAGGTGTACTCGGCATGGACTTTCCTCGTGTTGCTACCCGTAACGCCACCGTTTCTCCTCTTCTGTTGGAAGGGCTTGGGGGCTATCCTTCCGAGGTTCGAGCGGGGGTGGATTGCCTTTGCATTTTCGATACCGAAGAAATCGTTCGAGAGCTTCAGCCCGACTTCCGTCTCTTAGCCCGTCTTCCCTTTCGCGGCATTATCGCTACGGCTCCCGCTAATAGTCGCAAGGTGGATTTTGTGTCTCGTTTTTTCGCTCCTTCTGCAGGTATTGACGAAGATCCTGTCACTGGTTCCTCTCATTGCATTCTCGCTCCCTATTGGTCAAGGCGTTTGGGCAAGGACCGTATGGAGGCTAGACAAATTTCCGTTCGTGGAGGAAGGATTGTCTGCGAGATTAGGGGAGATCGGGTTTGGCTCGAAGGCACTGCCGTGACTTACTTGCGCGGCGAGGCCGAAATCGGGTAGGGTAGGGCGTTTGCTCTACCACCATCCAAGAAATTTCCACCAAGGCAGTCCGACACCCAGCCATATGGCGATGTGGAGGAGCGATACGAGAAAGCCGATGCGAAACCAGCGGGCCGACTCCACGTAACCGAGACCGAAATAAATGACGACGGGTCCCGTCGAGTAATTGGTCAGGCA
>CALBIN010000100.1 GCA_937893275.1 uncultured Opitutia bacterium
CACTGTCAGCCCAAGGAAGGCACGCGAAAAAGTGTCCACCCGATCACTCAGAGTCTCAGCCTTGGCCGCGTTAGTCGCCTCAGTATCCCCGCCATCGCCTTTGTAAGTGGGTCCGATCGCGAAAAAACCAGTTGCCACAGGATCTTTGAATTCCTCTTCAAGGCAGTCACCGGCAATTTGGCGCCGGACGAATTCGTCGTAAGGCATGTCCTCGTTGAAAGCCTTCACTACCCAGTCCCTGTATCTCCATGCGCTGGGCAAATCCTGCCCATCACCGAACCCCCCTAGCCCATCGCTGTAACGAGCCACGTCGAGCCAGTGCCTGGCCCAACGCTCACCGTAATGCTCAGAAGCAAGAAGGCGGTCGACCAGCTTGGCAAAGGCGACGGGAGAGTCGTCATTCATAAATCCCCTAACGTCGTTTGGTTTCGGGACCAGCCCGAGCAAATCCAAATATGCCCGCCTGAGTAAAATTCTCTTGGTTGCCTGCGGGTTGGGTTGCAACCCCTCGGCCTCGAGCTTGGCTTGAACGAAACGGTCCAGATCTCCCCTTGCCCACTTGCCGTCTTGGACGGATGGAGCGATTGGCTTGACTACTGGCTGGAAGGACCAGTGCTCCCGCTTGAACTTGCCCCAGTCGTAAGGTTCTCCAGAACCCTTCTTGTTCACCACCAGTTCGCCTTCGAAGCCTGGCCAGGGGGCTCCCGAACGCACCCACTCCTCGAGAATCCCAACCTTACCGGGAGGTAGGGATTTCTTGGGTGGCATGGCCATGTCCTCGTTGCGGTAGCGGACCGCTTCGATCATCAGACTATTATCCAAATCTCTGGGGATGAGGGCCGGACCTGAATCGCCTCCGATCAGCAAACCTTCGAGGGTTGTCATGTCGAGACCTGCCTTGGGCTCTTTTTCCGGATCCCCACCATGGCAACTGAAACAGCTTTCGGCCAGAAGCGGTCTAACCTTGGACTCGAAGAAGGAGACTTGATCCGGGGTGGCCTTTGCCATCATCACCTTTTTCTCAATAGGAGATCCGACAGCGCAAAGGGCGGCTAGGAACAGTACCAAGGGCGTAACGGAGCTAAGCTTCATGGACTCTATCACTTCAACAGGCGTTCCCTGATTTCTTGGGCAGCGTTCATGCAGGATTGCCCTGCTTTTTCCAAGTTCTCTACCTTAAGTCGGAAAGCTGGCGCTATCACCGTAACTGCACCGACGGGATAATGAAAGTCGTCAAGAATTACCGCTGCTGCGCAGTGGATTCCCTCCAACCCTTCGGCAAGATCGAGTGCAAAACCGCGTTCCCGAGAAAGAGCCAAGTCCGTACGCAGTTTTTTTTCCGTTGAATGGGTTCTCTTTGTGAATACCTTCAAGGCGACACGGGAAAAATACTCCTCAAGTTCGAGCTCGGGCAGGTTGCTCAAGATCGCTTTGCCGGGAGCGCAGGAATACATCGGAACCCGAAAACCAATCTTTCCTGAAACCTTGATCGACTGGCTTGATTCGCATTGCTCCAATACGACCGCCTTGTCGTCAACCATCGTCAGCAATTGTGAGGTTTCGCCGAGTTTATCGCGCAATTTCCGCAGTGAATCCCACGCTGAAACGACAAGGCTCTTGTCGTGAACCTGCGGACGTGTCAGTTCAGCCACGCGATTTGTTAGGGAGTAACGGCGATCATCCTCACGGCGATATAACCAACCTCTTCGGTGCATGGTGTCTATGATCCTACCAACGGAATTGAGAGGAAGCCCCAAGGAACGCCCAATTTCACTTGCCGTACGACCGTCGCGATAGCCGCCTAAATATTCGAGAATGGCCAAGGTGCGATCCGTGCCGGGAGCTGATACGTCTTCTTGAATCGAAATACTTTTCGTGCTCATCATTTAAGGATTCCCAATATGGAATATTATCCGAATATGGAAAGCTGCGAACAAACTCAAGAGATATCATCGAATTATTGTCTTTTCATTTATACCCCTTACTTATTGTCTTTAACTTTTTTTGAGACGAACCCGCAATTTGCAAATGACTAAAGAGCTAAACTTTAAACAAGAATTAACCGCTGCCTTCGGGCAACCCATTTCCGAGAACCCAACTCAAGTAATGGTCGAAGCCGCCTATCGTCACCACTACTTGGATTGGCGGTACCTTACCATCGAGGTGGC
>CALBIN010000101.1 GCA_937893275.1 uncultured Opitutia bacterium
CCAATTGTGTTCGAACCGACTTCCACCAAGTTGGCACTAGGATGGGCCTCATTCAGGGCAAGAAGAACATTGCTTGCATTTGCTTCGGTTTGGAGAACCAAATATTCGCCCTTGTCCCCGGAACCGACTTCGGACCGGTACAAATGTTGCACCTCACCAAGCTTTGAATCTTTAACAACTTTTTCTAAGTCTGCAGTCTCTATGCGCTGGTCGAAAGAGGCAATAAGCTCCTCTCCTCCCTGAAAATCAATTCCCAAAATGTTATCCTTTTGCTCGTTAACTGCAAATATGCCGATAGCTACGATTATCCAAGAGATGCCAAAAGCCAATCGCCGGTGTTTATGGAAATCGATTGGTTGCCGAGGTTCAGCTTTGGCAATTGCCTTGAAGCTGATCAAGTTTTTCACACCGTAGTGAAGGAGCAATTCCATGAGGAATCTGCTAACAACGAGAGCGCAAAACATCGATACCAGTATGCCGATGGCAAGCGTGACCCCGAATCCTTTAACTGGACCCGTACCCAGCCATATCAGAATGGAGGCGGTTAACAGGGTTGTGAGGTTCGCGTCGATGATGGTGGAAAAAGCTTTTTCGTAGCCACCCGCCAAGGCAGCCTCAGCACTCTTCCCGGTCCGCAGTTCCTCCCTGATCCGTTCGAAAATCAAGATATTTGCATCCACTGCCATTCCCACCGTAAGCACTATGGCAGCTATGCCCGGCAGGGTGAAGGTGGCTTGAAAGAGTCCTGCGAGCGCCGCCACAACAATAAGCACGTTCGTGGCAACCGAAAGCACCGCCATGAATCCCCCTCCTTTGTACCATGTAATCATGAATGCGATTACCAGTATAGCTCCCAAAAGACATGCCTTCGTACTGCTTTCCATTGCGTCTTCCGCCAGAGTCGGGGAAACCTCGTACTTCTCTCCGATGGCCAAGGAAACCTTTAGGGGATTGTTTAAAATGTCTGACAGCATCTTGGATTCTCTGCGGGTGAAGGATCCCTCGATTACCGCACTCCCACCATCAATGCGCTTCTTGACTGTTGGAGCACTTTCCAGAACTCCGTCGAGAACTACCGCCAATCGTCCGATTGCACCGGCCGAGTTGGAATTAGCTATTTCTCCAGTAAGTTTCCCGAACTCTTGTCCACCTTCGGAGGTGAAGTCCAGAGCTATGTACCACCCTCCCGATTGATCTTGGCGGGGAGCAGCTTTGTCCAATATGTCTCCATCGGCTTGCGGGTAGCGAGTTACCCAAGCAACTTCCTCGACGCGAGCATTGTTCCTCAATGCAACGAACGGAGTTCCGTCATCGTTTATCCACTCGTCATCCTCAAGTGGGTTGGCAGGAGCTGCGGGATCGATGCTCACCATATGAAAAGCCAGTCGAGCAGGGCGTTGGAGCTCTTCGATCATCTCAGGGTTTTGCTTTGTAGTGCGGTCAGGTATTTGTACTTCTATTGTGGTCTCGCCCTTCTTCCGAACAATCGTCTCTGCTACGCCAAAGGCGTTTAGGCGTTCACTCATAATCTCGACGACCTTGTCCATCGCGGAAGAATCGCCGTTTGCATTATCTAGAGTTGCATTATCTTCTTCAGCTGAAGGTTGGATTTCTAGAGTGAATGCCACTCCTCCCCTGAGATCCAATCCCTTTCTTATAGATGCTTGAGAATTGCGAAGGAGTGCGCGAAGAACAATTTCGTTACGCTTTTCACGATCTTTTTCATAGGAGGCACGGATACCTGGTTTAACGGCAAATGGAAGCAAACGGGAAGCCACTGTCCCGAGAACGCCTGTAGGTGGCTTGTAGTACTCTGCATAGTCCAGACGGTTTTGCGTGCCGAAGTCTTTAAGGCTCTTGAAATTAACTTTTTCGTCAGTGGAGAGACCTTCTTTGACCTCGTTCAGGACTTTTTCGAATTTTAGGTAGTTCGGATAAAGCGTGGCGTTGGCGTCGCTAGTAGATTGGGATAGGGCATATTCACCCAGATCCTGATCATCGAAGGGAGTGATTAGGGTGAAGCTGACTAAGACGAGAAAGGCAGTCGGCAAGAATTTCCACAACACGTTTTTGGGCATGACTTATTTTAATTTGAAAGGAAACGTTGTTGCCTGCGAAAGAAAGATGCGGGCAATAACTGGGGTGGAGTTGAAGAAACTAATCAATTTTCGCAGCGATGGCTTCTTTGGCTACCTCTATCTTCACATTCTCGCCGATGCGTAAAACAAAGCGATCGTCCTTCACTCCGGTCACCGTGCCGAAAATGCCGCCAAGAGTTTTGACCTGAGTTCCCTTTTCGAGAGCCTGTACCATCTTGTCGTGCTGTTTCTGCTTTTTTCTCTGAGGTGCGATCAGCAAAAAATAGAAGGCTACGAGAATAACAACCATGGGCAGAAAAGACATAATCCCTCCGCCCTGTTCGTCGCCTGTGGGAGCCATTGCTAACCACCCTTGGTATTCGATCAGTTTATCGCACATCATAATTTTTGAAAAAGGTGAATATGTTACCTACTCTGCCTCCCTTGGCAAGCCTATGATGACCCGATTTACAAATGTAATCCTTCTCCATTCTTAAGAAGGTTCTGTTCCGGTTTTGTGTTCTGGGAAAAACTCTTTCGGCAAACCTCTTACGTGAATGTCCTGTTGGGGGAAGGGTATTTCAATTCCTCCCTCCCTAAAACGATCCCATACGGCCAACAGCAATTCGCTTCTCACATTGCCTACGCCGTTGGATGGGTCTTCTATCCAAAAACGTAATTCAATATCTACCGAGTTGTCCCCAAAACCCGTAACAAGGCAGCGTGGTTCAGGACTATTTATAATTCGAGGTATTGATCTTGCGGCGTCTAAGCATAAATCAATGGCTTGCCTCGGGTCTGAGTCGTAAGAAATGCCAATGGGTACCCT
>CALBIN010000102.1 GCA_937893275.1 uncultured Opitutia bacterium
GGCCCGCTGGGTCGCAATGCATGGCCCCGCCGAGAAGGGAAAAGGCAAAGACGCCACCGTGGCCGTTCTTTGTCATCCCAAGAACCATGACGCCCCTCAACGCATCCGCACTTGGGACAACGGCAAGATGTTCTTCAATTACGTACCGGTTCAGGAAACCGGTTGGTCCATTCAACCAGGCAAGAGCATCACCTTGCGCTACTGCATCGTTATTCTGGACGGCAGTGCCGACACTAAGACCATCGAGACACATTGGAAGGCATACCAAAACTAATCCAAGTATCCCAAAACTCAGATTGTTAACAATCTGAGTTGACCCTGCGGCTCGAAAAGAGACAATGCAAGTATGTCTGTGTCCCTAAAAAAACCTCGCATAAAACGAGATGAAATTTGCGACACCTTGAGAGCTGAAGTGCTTTCGGGGCAATGGGAAAGTAACCAACCTGTACGAGAACACTCCTTGGCCGAACGCTTCGGTATAAGCCGGGGTCCGATCCGCGACGCACTCCTGCAACTCACCCAGGAAGGAGTCTTGATTTACAGGCAAAACAAGGGAGTACGGATTGGTTCTCCTCCCAACAAGGAAGACCGCGACCTACTTTTGAAATTAAGACGAGATTTGGAGATTCACTGTCTCAAGAAAGTCTTGCCCAACTGGAATTCGGAAGATGACACCCACCTAAATCGTTTGCTTGAAAATCTAAAGCTCGCCTGCGAGAAGTCCGATCTTCCAAAGGTGGCGGAAAGCGACCTTTCCCTCCACCGTTACTGGGTATCCCAAGCTTCCAAGGAAATGGAAATCATTTGGCTTAGCATTACCGTTCGTATGCGAATGGCCTACTCCCGGTTGACCAACTACATGGAAATCTACCAAGAGCATGAATCTATTGTGGACGCCATTCATCGGCGTGACTTGCAAGCCGCTCAATCCTGGATCAAGAAAAACATCATTTGATGAGAATCTTTCTAACAGCTCTTGCTCTTTTGCCTGTTCTTCTTAACGGACAAAACAAAGTCGATCAAAGGACTCAAGGGGAACGCCTCTTTTCTTTGAAGGTGCGCGGAATACTCGAAAGCAAATGCTACGCCTGCCATGGCGAGGAAGGCAAGAAAGTGAAAGGTGAGCTCAACCTCACCACGCGGGAAGGACTTCTCAAGGGAGGCGAGACCGAGGACGATGTTCTAGTTCCCTTTAATCCGGGAAAAAGCCTCATCATGACCGCGATCCAATGGAAGGACGAGGACTATGAAATGCCCCCAAAGGAAAACGATCGGTTGACAGACGAGCAGATTGAATGCATCCGGCGCTGGATCGAGTTTGGCGCTCCTTGGCCCGATCAAGCCACCCAGAACCGCCACCTGCAGGAGGAAAGATCGATCCCGGTTACGGAAGAAGGTATTCTAGTCAAGACAAGCGGCGGGCTCTCGGAGGAGTGGACCTACAGGCGCTATAAGCCAGAGGACATCTGGGCCTTCCAACCGGTGGTCAAACCCAAAGCACCCGAAAGCTCATCCCATCCAGTCGATGCCTTCGTGAAAGGGAAACTAAGAGAGGCAAAAGTATCCCCCGCTCCGCAGGCTGATTTCCGTACCCTCGTCAAGCGTGCTTACCTTGACCTGCATGGTCTTCCTCCCACACCCTATGAAATCTACCAGTTTCGCCTCGCATGGGACAAGGACCCCGACAAGGCTTGGAGCGACCTCATCGATCGTTTACTCGACAGCCCTCATTACGGTGAACGTTCCGCCCAGCACTGGCTCGATGTCGCCCGCTAC
>CALBIN010000103.1 GCA_937893275.1 uncultured Opitutia bacterium
CCGCCACCACCACCTCGTCGTCCTCTGCCGCCTCGATTACCTCCGAAACTTTTGGGAGCGGAGGCAGTGGAGCGCAAGGATTCCTCGCAATGGTAGTCGTGTTCAAGATCGACCGGGATCGACTTTCCGAGCAAGCGTTCGATAGAGCGAAGGTATTCATTTTCCTCTCCGCAACAGAAGGAAATGGCAGCGCCGTCCGCCCCCGCACGAGCCGTGCGCCCGATGCGATGGACATAGGTTTCCGATTCTATGGGAAGATCGTAGTTGATTACGTGGGTGATGTCGTCGATGTCGAGACCCCTGGCCGCGACGTCGGTTGCTACAAGTACTCGGTAATAACCGCCCTTGAACCCATCGAGCGCCTTGGTGCGGGCCGCTTGGCTTTTGTTGCCGTGAATGGCGGTCCCTCGAATGCCAACTGAGTCCAGTTTCTTCACCACCCGATTGGCGACGTGTTTCATCTGGGTGAAAACTACCGCCTTTTTGATGCCGGGATCTTTCAGCAGATAGGCCAGAAGGTCATTTTTCTTCTTCTTGTGGACATATAGAACTTTTTGGGTAATCACTTCGACCGCAGGCTTCTCCGGAGCTATCGCGACCCTCACCGGGTTGCGAACCATAGAATTGGCCAACGCCTCCATTTTCGGAGCCATGGTGGCGGAAAAGAATAGGGTTTGCCTTTGTTCCGGGATTTTCGCCAAGACACGTTTGATATCCGGGATGAAGCCCATGTCGAGCATCCTGTCCACCTCGTCTAGAATAAAGGTTTCGACCTCGTTCAGATGAATATACCCTTGCTGCATCAGATCCAGCAGACGACCGGGAGTGGCTACCAGAATATCCACTCCTCGGTTCAAGGCCTTGACTTGACGATGCTGATTAACACCTCCGAAAATGACGGTGTGAGTAAGCTTGAGAAACCGACCGTAGGTTTGGATGCTCTCTTCAATTTGGGCAGCCAGTTCACGTGTGGGAGCTAAGATAAGCGCTCGCGGCGTACCTCTTGCAGGTCTTTGAGATTTGCCCGAAAGCCTTTCCAGCAGGGGTAGGGTGAAGGCCGCGGTTTTCCCGGTGCCTGTCTGGGCAGTACCTATTAGGTCTTTCCCTTCCAGCAGGTGGGGTATGCACTTCTCCTGAATGGGAGTGGGCGTGACGTAACCTTCTTCGGAGACGGCACGTTGTATTTCCTCGATCAGAGTGCCGAACGCACCCTGTGGTTTCTTTATTGGTTGGTCCGAACCGGAATGGTCGGAGTTTTCGCGATACGCGTTTTCTTGGTCTTTCATTTTTGTTCCTAGTCCGGGGGGTCTATAAATCTCTACCCGCCGGACACGTGGAAAAGAAAGTACCGCAATAGTCGCGGTGGTTGTGCATTCTTACCGAAAAGGCCGGAATGCGAAGTTTTGCCAACTTTAGGATTTGGAGCTTTTTACGCTCCCCACACCTGACGTAAATCAAAGCTTATACCTGAATGCCCAATGGAATGCAAGCTCAAGGATAGCGACTTCCGAGCCGACTATCGTTAAGTGAAAAAGTAAAAGTCCTTTTCTAAAGAAGCCCCAAGGCCTTCATCTGTTGCTTCAGATCTTGATAGAGACCTTGGGTGACGTAGTAACACCAAATGCTGAAGATGGTGATCCCGATGGTCAGAATGATTTTGGTACTTCTTTTATATTCCGGATGCAACCAAACCAAGGGAAGGGCAAGCGGACCCACTGAAAGCAGGGCGATAACTACGATGGAAGTGGTGAAATACCATTTTGTTTCCGGTCGGCGAGATTGATCAAGGAACTCATTGCAATATCGGCACTTAATGGCTTCGTCCTGTATTTCTTCCGCACAGAAAGGGCATGATTTCATAAGTCTTACTGTGTTCCTTTGGTATCAATAAGCCAAGGAAAGATTTCTCCCATTGGTCGAAGCTTTTATTTCGGGGTTCCCGAGGTGTTCGACTTTTCAGCGATTCTATTCAAAGTCACCAAGAGCGGCGTGGCTTGCTTGGGGCTCGAACGACCGGATGAGCTCCCCTTTTTCGGAAACTGCCACGGAACCGCCTAGTGTAGAACCGTCCGAGTTCTTGACGGCATTGTCTCCAAGACAGTTTGCTTGGATGATCGGGCATCGGCAAAAGCTTGCTACCTCTTGCAGCAACCTTGTCCACGGTTCTTTGTTATTCCACTCCCAGTCCTCGTCCCAGCCCCAGTAACCAGGCCATAGGATGGCATCGATGCTCTCTTGCCCGAGAAGTTCTTTGGCGTCCTCGATTTCTCGGCAAAAAATCAATGCGAACCTAAAACCCTGAAAGCTAAAGACCCTTTTTTTCTTTTTGGGAATGGAGAAAAAAGATTCCTCGGCAGGAGTTAATCCCCTCTTGCACAAGACCTCAATGACCTCGCCGTCTTTTCCCACGACGATGGAACCGTTGTAGAAACAGGATTTTTGGCGAATGGAGGTAGGTATTACGGCTCCGATCCGATGTTTTTTACAGAGTTTCAAGGCTCTTCCAAATGCCTGCTGCATCACGTCCTCGGACAAATCCGACCTCGCCGCGAAACCTGTAAGGGCACACTCGGGAAACAATGCGAGATCGACTCTTAATTTAGCGGCAAGGGCAAGGCCCTTTTCGATCGCCTTTAAGTTTTTTTTTGCGTCGGTGGAATTGTGAATTTGGATTGAAGCTACCTTCATTCGCCTGTTTCAACTAAATCGACTCTCGGCGCCTTATTTCTTTTTCGGCTTCTGTTTGTTTTTCGGGCCTCTTGAACGAGGCTTGAATGGACCTCCGTAGGAGTCGCGTAACAGGTCGGAACGTTTCCGCATCTCTGCCAGCGTTGCCTTGTACGCCTTGTCGCCGGCTAGGTTTTTCAGTTGGTCGGGATCTGCCTTCAAGTCGTGTAGGAATTCGAACGGCGGGTTTTGTTCGAAGTAACGCGCGTAGGCATAGCGAGAACCACGGACGCCCTCCCATTTCGGAATGTTCGCGTTGTTCATTAGATGTTCGCAGAATGTATCGTCTCGCCAAGTTTTGGGTTTCTTGCCCGAGACGAGATTCATTAGGTTACGTCCTTGATAACGCTTGGGAGGCGCCGATCCTGACGCAGCTAGAATGGTGGCGGGTATATCGACGTTAAGTGCCATAAGCTCGTTTACTTTTCCTCGAGCAGAAGGGGGAACTCGTGGGTCGTGAATGACCAGTGGCACGCGCAAGGAATCATCATAGTGGGACCATTTGCCTGCGAATCCCCGATTGCCTTGGTAGTAACCGTTGTCTCCCATGAAGATGACGACGGTTTTCTTTTCGCGACCAGTCTTTTTGAGCTGTTCGAGCACGCGCCCCATGACGCGATCGAGTCCGGTGATCATTCGGTAATAGGCTCGGACGTTGATTTGGTGCTTTTCAGGTGTATCCCAACGCCAAAACCATCGGTTGCGATTCATGGACTTGCGGAGGAATTCGGGTTGGCTTTCAAAGATCTTTGAAGCTCCCAGTCGCGGAGCCGGAATCGGAATGTGGTCGTAGAGCCCGTCCACAGCCTTTGGCCAAGGGAAGTGCCCGATGCCGGGCCGTTTGTCCCCGTCTTCCGCATGGGCCGCGTTGAAGCTGACGGAAAGGCAGAATGGTTTGTCCTTCGGGGCGGTATTAAGAAACTCAATTGCCTTGTCTCCCGCGATCTCGGTTACATGGCGAGTACTGCCGTCTTTTTGTTTTTTGTGGTATGGATGTCTTCCTAGCGGGTTAAATACGTCGAACATTCCCTTGGTTCCAATCCCGCCGACCCCCACGCCGAACTTGCCCACGAATCCAGTGTGGTAGCCGGCGATTCGTAACCGTGCCGGATAACTGTCGGCGACATGATCGGCCTCGATCGGAGGAGTGCCGAAAGTGAATAGATGGGTTCTTTCGTAGAGCCCGGTCAATAGGGATGCGCGACTGGCTGCGCAGATGGAGGTGCTGACGAAGGCGTTGCTGAAGCGTGTTCCCTCTGCAGCCAATTTATCAATGGTGGGCGTCTTCACAATCGGATGACCTGCGCAACCGAGCGCATCGAAGCGATGGTCGTCGGAGAGAAAGAAAATGACGTTGGCAGGAGTCTCGGAGTTGGCGAAGAGGATTTTTCCTAGCAGGACGACTGAACCGATTAGTTTTTTCGTATAATTCATTTTAAGTCGTACTTCATAAGATTTATGGCAGCCATGCCTAAATGAGGTGGCAATGTTTATTCCTTATTCGCGGCGGTATTTATCCTAGAATAGTAGGGAATTATTTTTCCGCAATTGTCTGCCCGATGTGCTTCATGTCCTTGAAGCGAGCGAGTACGACTTGACGGTGGCGTTCTTCGAGACTGGCGCGGCGTTCGGGGGAAAGAGTGGTCACGCAGCGGTGGCAACAAACTCCTGGTTCGTAATCTGAAGATTTCAACTCTTCGCCTTTTAATGGCCAACGACAGCCGAAACAAATTTCGGCGTTTCCCTCTTCCAGTCCATGAACGACGGATACTCGGTGATCGAAGACAAAGCACTCGCCTTCCCACAGGCTATTCTCCGGTTTTACGTGTTGTAGATAACTCAAGATGCCGCCCTTCAGGTGGTAGACTTGTTCGAAGCCATTTTTTAACAGATGAGCCGAGGCTTTTTCGCATCGTATCCCGCCTGTGCAAAACATGGCTACTTTTTGCTTTTTGGAATCACCGAGGTTTTGCTTTACGTATTCGTCCCATTCACCAAAGGCAGTGGTTTTCGGATCAATGGCTCCCTTGAAGGTTCCCAGTTCCACTTCGTAATCGTTTCGAGTGTCGATCAGCTTTACTTCAGGGTCGCTTATGAGTTCGTTCCAGTCTTCAGGTGCAATGTGTTTACCGACTCCTTCGTTGGGATTCACCGATGGGTCTCCAAGCGTCACTATCTCCGGTCGTATGATGATACGCAACCTATGGAAAGTGAGTCGCTCGGTGGGGCATTCCCGATGTGGCATTTCGGCTAACCGCTCGTCGGAGCGAATGAAGTCCAGCACGCTATCGACTCCCTGCTTGGGGCCGGCGATGGTGGCGTTGATTCCTTCCGTGGCCAGAATTATAGTGCCGAGCACATCGGATTCAATGCATTGTTTTTGCAAGAGCTCTCGGAAATTGTCGCAGTCCGGGAGGTCTACGAATTGGTAAAAGGTAGCAATCGTTTGTTCCATAGGAGTATTGCGAAATGCTTTTATAGATGATTTATTAGACGTTATGTCGGCGATG
>CALBIN010000104.1 GCA_937893275.1 uncultured Opitutia bacterium
GGATGGAAAACCGAAGAAATGCTTATTTGTGCAACTCACACTCATAGTGCCCCCAAAGGTGGAACCGGCATGCCTGGGCGCGAAGCTTACGAAAAACTCAAGCACGATAAACTCGAAGAAGCCATCGTTCTTGCCATTGAACGCTTGCAACTTGCTAAAATAGGTTTCTCCTCCGAAGACGAACCCTCTGAAGTACGTAATCGGCGCTGGTTTCTAGAACCCGGAAACATGCCGCCGAATCCTCTCGGTGAAAAAGACCAAGTCAAGACCAACGCCGGTCGTAACCATCTTGTCAGGCCAGCAGGGCCGATCGACCCTGAAATCTGTGTAATCGATGTCCGTAACTCCAGAAACAAGCCCCTCGCTTTAATTGCTAATTATGCCCTTCATTATGTGGGTGGTGTGCCCAAAAGAATTGATGATAAAGATCGGGAAGTTGGAATGGCTTCGGCCGATTACTTTGGGGAATTCTCCCGAATCATGCCCTACCGGATCGGGGGATCCAATCCACCCGCAGACTTCGTTGCCATGATGACCAACGGGGCCAGCGGCGATATCAATAACCTCGTTTTCACCGGTACAAGAGCTCCCCGATCCCCTTTCGAACAGATTCGTATCGTCGCATCCAAGACCGCAGATACCGCCTGGCGGGCCGTGAAAAAGATTGAGACCTACGAAACGAAACCGGTCATCGCTACCCGCCAACGGCAAGTCAACCTACCCTATCGGGAACCGAACGAACGCGAGATCAAACTTGCTGAAGATCTTCTCCAACGCACAAGAAAGGAGCGGGACGCGATCAACAGCCGGACCACCTCAGTAGCCACAAGGGTAATCGAATATGCCAACCCCGAGCATCCCAGAACTGAACCCGTCCTAATTCAGGCCTTTCGCATCGGAGATCAGGCCATTGTCAGTATGCCCTTCGAGGTATTGGTGGAAATCGGTTTGGAAATCAAGAAGAAGAGCCCCTTCGAGCGGACCTTCCTGATTTCGATGGCCAATGGTGGCTATGGCTATCTTCCTCCGCCTAACCAGCACAAACTCGGAGGCTACGAGACCTGGCTGGGGACTTCGCGCTTCCAGCCTCAGTCTTCCGATATCCTGATCAAGAATCTCCTTGAAATGCTTGAAGAGTTAAAAGGAATTAACTTCGAAAATTAGAGTTAGCAAAGTTGACAATGTAATTTTACTCCAATTAGAAGTTTTGAATGAAGTATTCTTTCTCAGGGTCAATTTGGTTTGTGTTTTTGATTCTTACATTTTCCACTCACTTGGCAGAAGCGAAAATCGATTTCGTTAACCAAGTCAAACCCTTCCTTGAGAAAAAGTGTTTGGCCTGCCACAACCCTAATGTAGCCAAGGGTAAGGTCGACTTCAGTTCCGCTAAATCCGTCTTTGGCTCGAAGAAGGAATTGGTCATTCCCGGAGATGCCTATGCCAGTGAAATTTGGTTGGCTTCCACCTCAGACGATCCTAACGAACCTCCTTACATGCCCGACGAGGGCGAGCACCTGACCAAGGAAGAAGCCGATTTACTAGCCCGTTGGATCGACGAAGGGGCAAAGTGGCCGGAAGGGCTCGTTCTGCGCGAAGCTTCCAAAGCCGACAAATCTTGGTGGGCTTACCAACCCCTGGCCAAGCCTAAACATTCCAAAATCGATACCTTTATCGATGAAAAGCTCACCGAAGCGAACTTGCGCCGTAATCCACCTGCAAAGAAACGCGACCTGATCCGCCGGGCCACCTACAACCTCACCGGTCTGCCCCCCACTCCTGGGCAAGTCGAAGCATTCGTAACCGACCAAGACCCGAAAGCTTATGAAAAACTCATTGACCGCCTGCTTGCCTCCCCGCGGTATGGGGAACGCTGGGGCAGGCACTGGTTGGATGTGGTGCGCTTTGGGGAAAGCAACGGGTTCGAACGCAACTTCATGATCAATGACCTTTGGCCGTTCCGGGACTATGTCATAGATTCAATCAATCAGGACAAACCATTCAACCAATTGATCCGGGAGCATATCGCAGGTGACATAATCGAACCCAACAACCTCGAAAAAGTGATCGGAAGTGCTTTCCTTGTGGCTGGTCCCTATGATGATGTGAATAATCAGGATTCGGATGCGAAGGCTCAGATTCGGGCCAACACCTTGGACGAAATCATTAACGCCACCGGAGAAGCTTTTCTCGGTATGACCATCTCCTGTGCCCGTTGCCATGATCATAAGTTCGATCCGATTGCCCAGGAAGACTACTATCAAATGTACGCCACATTCTCCGGAGTTCGTCACGGTTCGGTGCCCTTGGCCACTGCCCAGGAAAAACAGGCATATGCAAATAAGTTAAAGCCTCTCCAAGCTGAGCAAAGGAAAATCAAAGATGCCATTCTTAAAATGGATGATAAAGTTCTAGCAAGAGCCTTAACCAAAAAGTTTAAGTCTACTCATGAAAAAAATTGGACACATTCAATCGTTGACCGCCGTGGAACCGAGGAAAAATTCCAGCCTGTAAAAGCGAAGTATGTTCGCTTAGTTTGCGAAGCCGGGGATGTAAACCTGCATGAAACAAGTTTTAAGATAGATGAATTTGAAGTATGGAGTTCTGCCAAAAATCCTGTCAACTTAGCCTTGCAAAAAAACGGTGGAATCGCATCTGGTTCGGGGCGAGATTCTTTTTATGGACCACAACTCGCAAATGACGGTGCCTTTGGAGAGCGTTTTTCCTCTTCAGGGAAATTAACTATCGAACTCGAAAAGCCTGCTTTGATTAACCGCGTTTTCTTCTCAAGTGCCAGAGTTGAAAAGGCTACTGAGCATAGAATATTGGAATTTGTAGCGGAATACCGAATAGAAATCTCTCAAGACAATAAAAAATGGATCGAGGTTGCAAACGGGATGGATCGCCAGCCAAGAACCAAAAAACTCACTGGATTTAGAAGAAGAGAGTTAATTCCAAAGCAACTCTCCCACTTGGAATTTCGCCTCAGAAACCTTGCCTATTCGGAAGAGGAAAAAAAACTCCGCCAAAAATTGGAAAAAGACTTTCATGCAGCCTTCAAGAAAGTAAAATCGGTTCCCAATCTCCCCACTGCCTGGATTGGAAAACGAGTGGCCTCGGACGCTCAAGGTCCCTTCCATCTATTTATCGGAGGAAGTCCCAAACGAAAAGGAATAGAGGTTCGACCTGCCAGCCTCTCGACACTTAGTGATGTCCTTCCTGGTTATCAGCTTGATTCCAACTCCTCCGAGAGCGAGCGGCGAAGGGAACTAGCCGAGTGGATTACTCACCCCTCTAATCCCCTGACGCCCAGAGTCCTTGCCAACCGACTCTGGCACTATCATTTCGGCACGGGAATCGTAGACACACCCAATGACCTTGGCTATATGGGTGGACGACCAACTCATCCCGAATTGCTCGACTTTCTTGCCAGTAAACTGGTCGAGAATGATTGGAAGCTTAAACCCATGCACCGCCTCATTATGCTATCCGAAACCTACCGGCAAAGTTCGGCTCATCGAGAAGGTCCATCCAAGGTAGATGGTGACAGCCGGCTTCTCTGGCGCTTTCCGCCCCGTCGTCTATCAGCCGAGGAAATCCGTGACACTCTCCTTTTTGTATCCGGAAAACTTAAGCTTACGAATTCGCGTGGAAGGAGATTGGGCGGCAAGGGCTTTCGGCTGTACAAGCACATTCAGGACAATGTCTCCACTTATCACCCATTGGATGAACATGGCCCCGAGACCTATCGCCGGGCGGTCTACCATCAGAATGCCCGGGCTGCGGTGGTCGACCTAATGACTGAGTACGACCAGCCGGATTGTTCCCTATCGGCTCCACGAAGAGCTCGAACAACGACCCCACTTCAGGCCCTCACCATGCTAAATCACTCTTTCACCCTTGATATGGCCAAAGCATTGGCAACCCGCATCTCCGGTCAATCATCAGCAGAACAAAGCGAAAACCTTTACCAACTTGCGTACCAACGCCTCCCGTCTAAAGAAGAAAGCGAACGGATGGCAACTCTGTTAAAGCAAGGAAAGCTCGAGGCAGTCTGCCGAGCCATTATCAACTCCAGCGAACTCATCTATCTCGACTAAAAATATGAAAACCCTATCCGAACTCACCCGCAGAAAATTCCTCGGGAATGTCGCCACCGGAGTTATGGGCATGGGCTTGCACGACCTTATCGCTCGGGATACCTTTGCCTCAAGTAAACCTCATTTTCCCCCTAAGGCCAAAAGGGTTCTGCAAATCTTTTGCCCGGGAGCCGCTTCCCACATGGATTTGTGGGAACACAAGCCCATGCTTGAGAAGATGCATGGTAAACCGTTACCAGGTGAGGAAAATCTCGTTAGTTTTCAAGGCAAAAATGGTCCCCTCATGAAAAGCCCGTGGACCTTCAAACCAGCCGGAAAATCCGGGAAGATGATCTCCTCGATGATGCCCCACATGGCCGAACATGTGGACGACATCGCATTTTTCCACGGCATGCATTCCAAAACCAATACGCATGGGCCCGGTTGCATCTTTATTAACTCGGGGCATACCAGCGAAGGCTTCCCCTCCGCCGGTTCCTGGATCAGTTATGGACTGGGAAGCATGACCGACGAATTGCCCACCTATGTAGCAATTCCCGATATTCGAGGCGAACCGCCCAATGGTAAGGCAAACTGGAGCAACGGGTTTCTGCCCGCCCGCCACCAAGCGATTGTCATGGCCGCCCAACAACCCATTCGAAACCTTAAGACTCCCGACAGCATTTCTGTTCAAGAAGAAAAGCAAACGCGTGACCTGCTCTCCTTCCTTAACAAAAACCATGCTTCCCAACGGCCCGCGGAAAGTGAACTCCAAGCTCGTATCGGGGCTTACGAACTCGCTGCCCGGATGCAGTTGTCCGCACCTGAAGTGAGTGATTTTTCCAAGGAACCCAAACATATTCATCAGCTCTACGGAACCGATTCCAAGAATTCCCTCACCGCCTCCTACGCGTCGAATTGCTTGCTTGCCCGACGATTATTGGAACGGGATGTCCGATACGTAAGTCTCTACTGTGCTTCCCGGGCCAGTGGCGTGGATGGCCTACTCAACTGGGATGCCCACAAGACCCTAAAGGCGGATTACGAGCGCCATTTTCCCATTTTCGATCAGCCCACCGCCGCTTTGCTTACTGATCTAAAACAAAATGGTTTGTTGGAGGACACCCTCGTACTTTGGACAACGGAGTTCGGACGAATGCCCACCAGTCAGCAGGGAACCGCCGGACGCGACCACAACCCGGACGGATTCACACTTTGGATGATGGGAGCCGGAGTCAAAGGGGGCATTAGTTATGGAGCAACGGATCAATTCGGAAGACGGGCCGAGAAAAACCCAACCACTATCTGGGAATTTCATTCCACGGTATTACAACTTATGGGTCTCGATTTCAATCAACTCAGTTGGTACTACAACGGACTTGATCGTCGCCTCACCGATGTGCACGGTCATGTGATCAAACAAGTCTTAGCTTAACTCTCGCTTACGCCTGTGAAAATTTCTTTTTTTGTTACCGGCCTATTTCTTACCTCCACACTGCTCGGCGAAGGTTTGTCCTTTGCTAAAATCTTCACCGACCATTGCGTTCTTCAACGGGAAATGCCCGTGCCAGTTTGGGGATGGGCTGAACCAAAGACCCAAATACAGGTCAACTTTGCAGACCAAAGAAAAACCATAACTTCGAATGAGGCGGGCAAATGGATGATCAAACTCGATCCCATGAAGGCAAATACTCAAGGTCAGGAGTTGAAAGTCACCGCCGGCGGCACATCCATCACCCTGAAAGATATTCTCGTGGGAGATGTCTGGTTGGCCTCCGGCCAATCCAACATGGGATTCAGCATTCCCAAGTCCACCCACGCAGAGGAGGCGCGCAAGCTTATCCCCCACCCTACGCTGCGTCGCTTTAAGGTTGGCCCCTATATCGCGGATGAGCCGATTGCAGATATCGGAGGAGACGGCGCGTTTCAAAATCCGCAATGGCGAAGAGGTGATGATGGACTATGGCGAATCGTCGACAACGAAAG
>CALBIN010000105.1 GCA_937893275.1 uncultured Opitutia bacterium
ACAGGGTAGTCTACGGAACCAACAGGCGTACTCTTGGTCTTTTTTCCGACCTCGGAAGTAGGACTGTATTGGCCTTTGGTTAGTCCGTATATGCGGTTATTGAAAAGCAGTACGTTTACATCCGGGTTCCGTCGGATAAGATGAAGAAGGTGATTGCCACCAATGGAGAGACCATCGCCATCTCCCGTCACCATCCAAACGGAGAGTTCGGGGTTGGCCACCTTGATGCCTGTAGCAACGGTAGGCGCTCGTCCATGAATGGTATGAAAACCATAAGTATTCATATAATAAGGAAACCGACTGGAGCAGCCAATTCCGCTGACGACCACAAATTTTTCCTTCGGAACTCCAAGCTCGGGGAAAGTGCGTTGAATTGCAGTGAGAATCGCGTAATCGCCACAACCCGGACACCACCGGACATCGTTGGGAGCAACGAAATCCTTCTTATTTAGAGCGTTTTCCTCTTCGGGCAGAACCGTTTTCATCGTGATGGCGAAAGAATGTAATTAGCGTATCGTTTCAAGTATCCTATTACTAAGCTCAGAGACCTTAAAAGGTTGCCCCTGCACCTTGGAATAGGAAATTGCATCGATGAGATACCTCGAACGAATCAAGAGGCTCAGTTGCCCCATGTTCAGTTCAGGAACAAGAACTTTTTTGAACCTGGAGAGGATGTCACCCAAATCGTTGGGAAAGGGATTCAGATTGCGGAGATGTAGACTGCTGACGGAAAAACCTTCGGTTCGTAAGTTGCGAACCGCAGAAGTAATTGCGCCATAAGTACCACCCCATCCAAGAACCAGAATTTCTCCGCCTTCGGCATCGCCAAACAACTCGGAAGGAGGGAGGGAGTTGGCGATTGCATTGACCTTGTCTGCCCTCAGTCGCGTCATCTCTTCATGGTTGTTGGGATCATAACTGACACCGCCCTCCTCATTTTTTTCCAAACCGCCAACTCGATGCTCCAATCCGGCTTGCCCGGGGATGGCCTGCTCGCGAGCAAGGGTAGAAGGGTCTCGCTTATAAACAACGTACTCCTCATTGGAATCGGCAAACGGAACCTCAAGATCAGGAAGGTCGGAAACATTGGGTATCAGCCAAGGTTCAGCCCCATTGGCGATATAAAGATCACTCAAGAGAATTACGGGCGTTTTGTAGGTAATAGCTATTCTTGCCGCCTCGATAGCGCAATCAAAGCAATCGGAAGAAGAATGGGCGGCAATAATGGGGATCGGACTGTCGCCGTTACGCGAAAACATACTTTGCAAAAGATCGCTCTGCTCATTTTTAGTAGGCAACCCCGTACTTGGACCTCCGCGTTGAATATTGCAAATGATCAAGGGCAGTTCAGTAATTGAAGCCAAACCAATAAACTCGCTCTTCAAGCACATTCCCGGACCACTGGTCGCACAAACAGAAAGCTTGCCTGTAAAACTAGCCCCCAATGCCATGCCCATGGCAGCAATTTCGTCTTCGGCTTGAATTGTCTTTACGCCAAAATGCTTGAGTGCGGAAAGGCCTTCCAAGATAGGAGATGCAGGGGTTATGGGATAACCTGCGTAGACTAATTCGAGCTTGGATTGCTTAGCTGCAGCAACCAACCCGTAGACCAATGCCTCGTTACCCGAAATTTTACGGTAAACACCTGAATCAACGGGAGCCTTGGCAATTTGGTAACGATTTCGAGCCGATTCCATCGTGTCGCCCAAGTTGAAACCAGCTTTGAGGGCAATGGTATTGGCCTCCGCTAAGTCTGGCAGGCGCTTGCCCCACTTGTCTTGAAAGAACTTGAGAGTGGGCTCTAATGGACGGCCGTACACATAGTACATAAAACCGAGGGCGAAGAAATTCTTGCAACGTGCCTTGTCGGTAGGCTTGAGAGGGCTTTCGGAAAGAGCCTCCTTTGTTAAACTCGTGAAGTCTATTTCCACGAGGTGATATTTTTTTCGTAACTCCTCGGCTTCCAAAGGGTTGGATTCATAACCCGCCTTAGAGATATTCATTTTTTTAAAGGCAGCAGTATTGACCACGAGCATGCCGCCAGCCGGCAAATCTTCCACATTCGCTTTGAGAGCTGCCGGATTCATGGCAACAAGTGCATCGGGTTCGTCGCCAGGAGTAAGAATTTCCCGGCTACCGAACTGTACCTGAAAACCGGAAACACCCGCCAAGGTTCCTGCGGGAGCTCGAATTTCAGCGGGGAAATCCGGCAATGTGGCAATGTCGTTGCCGGCAAATGCACTGCTGTCCGTAAAGCGTTCACCCACAGTCTGCATGCCGTCACCGGAATCACCCGCGAAACGGACGACGGCCGACTCGATTTCAATAAAACTATCTTTGGCTGGAGCCATAACAACAATGGGCAACGGAAAGTCAGGTTAGCAAACTGAGAGAGCGAACAGAAAAGTAATAAATTACATAATGCGAAATGTAGCTTTTTTGCAGTGATTTCAAGCTTGAAAACAAGATTTCAGTTATCTCGCACGAGAAAAGATCAGGGAACCTCACCCCCAGATGCCTCCATCCCGAAAATTGGCAATGGAAAAGCGAATAAATTGAACGCCATGGAGATGCGTTTTCCAGATGCAGAATTGCTTCGTACGCCGTGCCGCAGCACCGAAGGAAACAGGACTAAAACTCCTGTTTCAGGCACAAGGGTCAAGTCCTCCTCTTCATCGGATCTGAAGAAGAGTTCACCTGAATCAATAGGCGTATCAAGATAGTAAACACCGGAAACCTCAGACTCTCGGGCATGATTGTGTACCCCGGTACTCTCTCCAGTGGTAGCAAGGTTGAACCAGAAAGGTGGGTGCTCAAGTCCAAAGGGTGGGTCGTACAACGCCACCAACTTCCCCCCATAAAGGTTCACCGCCAAATCACGTGCAGGACGTATAATGTCGCGAACACTTGGAACCTTTTCTATGGGTAGGTAGGAATTTTCCCATCGACCGCCAATTTTGTGAGAAAAAGAAAAGTCTTTCATTCCAGCATGCAATTCATGCAGCAAACGAGAAGTTCGTTGAGCGTGATCAGGCAAATGCCCCCGAAAGATTTCTCTTCCGGCAAACGACAACTTTTCGAACCCTTCCATGGGACTGGGGATTATTTCCTACCCAAACGCAACAGGAGCTCGGTTTGCCCGGGAAAACTTTCGCACAAGCCATCAATGTCGCCCCAAGCAAAATCATCAAAGTCGAACCCCGGAAAAACCGAACAACCGATAAGGCACCATTCTCCGACATTGCAAAGCTCAGCCGCAAAAGTGGTTTGGGAGGGAATCATGAGTTGAGGTTCAGCACCTAAAGACATTTCCGGGCCAAGAGTTTGACTCATGTAACCATCATCTCCAAACATATGTACCAGTAGACCACAGCCGGCGTGAAAGAACCAAGTCTCGTCGCTCCTCAAATGATGCCAAGCCGAATATTCATTCCCAGCCAGCAAATAGTAAATGCAAGAACCCTGTGCACGTTCACCATATGGCGTGGAAATTTTACTACTTGATTCAAAAGTGCGACGAAACCACCCACCCTCAGGATGCCGTTCCAATTCAAGACTTTCGATAACTTCCCGGGCGGTCATTATTCAAGGCGGTAGGAATGGTCGGGACGGAGAGATTCGAACTCTCGGCCTCCTGCTCCCAAAGCAGGCGCGCTAACCAGACTACGCTACGTCCCGATGCAAAGAAGATTAAAATATAGATTTCGTGGAGACAAGCAAAGCAAATCCTGCCTTTTGTTGAAAATTTTAGGTTTTTCATTATGATCCGCCTTTGGGTTTGCCTTAACGCATCAACGCATCATGATATGTTGATGCGTTATAAATGATGAAGAATTTTGCTAAAGACAAGCCGACCGAAGCCGACCTTAGACAATTACTAGAGCAACGTATTGTCTACTTGGATGGTGCCATGGGTACCATGATCCAGCAACACAAGCTGGAAGAGGAGGACTTTCGCGGAGACTTGTTTAAGGCTCACGACAAAGAGCTGAAGGGCAACAATGATCTTCTCTGTCTCACGCGACCTGAAATAATAAAGGATATCCACAGTGCCTACTTTGAGGCTGGAAGCGACATGGTGGAGACCAACACCTTCAGCGGAACCTCCATCGCAATGGCGGACTATTCTCTGGAGGGAATCGTTCATGACCTGAATGTCGAAGCGGCTCTGCTCGCCCGTGCTGCAGCAGACGAAGCAATGGAAAAGGATCCGAGTCGACCTCGTTTCGTGGCTGGAGCCATCGGTCCTACAAACCGAACTGCTTCACTATCTCCGGATGTCAACGACCCTTCCAAAAGAAACGTAACCTTTGACGAACTCGTAACCGCTTACCGAAATCAAGCAAAGGCCTTAATCGAAGGCGGGGTCGACCTGCTTTTGCCCGAAACCACCTTCGACACTCTAAACCTGAAGGCCGCTCTGTTTGCCATCGAAGACTTATTTGATGAAATCGGGCAGCGCATTCCACTCATCTTGTCGGTAACGATAACGGATGCCTCAGGTCGGACTCTATCCGGTCAGACAACCGAGGCCAGTTGGAATTCCATCTCTCATTCAAAACCGCTCTGCGTTGGTCTCAACTGCGCATTGGGTGCGGACGCGATGCGTCCTTATCTCCAAGAGCTCTCCCGTAACGCCGAATGCCTCGTACACTGTTACCCGAACGCCGGACTGCCAAATCCACTAGCCCCTACGGGTTACGATGAAACCCCGGAAGACACCGCCAACTCCCTTTCCGTCTTTGCCAAAGAAGGTCTACTAAACATTGCGGGGGGGTGTTGCGGAACAACACCCGAACACATCCACGCCATCGCGGAAAAACTTTCCGAGTACCCTCCTCGGCATGCGCCGGAAATCGAACCTGCCCTAAGGCTAAGCGGGCTCGAACCCTTTCATCTAAAGGGCAACGACGCCCCCTTTCTGATGATCGGCGAACGAACAAACGTCACGGGATCTCCCCGTTTTCGTAAGCTCATCGAAGCCGATGACTTCGACGCGGCTCTCGCTGTTGCCAAGCAACAAGTGGAAAACGGGGCCAACGTCATCGACGTTAACTTTGACGCCGCTCTACTGGACGGCGAAGCCTGTATGACTCGCTTTCTCAATCTAGTAGCGGGGGAACCGGACATTGTTCGAGTGCCAATAATGATAGACAGTTCGAAATGGTCTGTCATTGAGGCGGGACTTAAGGTCACTCAAGGAAAGTGCATCGTAAACTCGATCAGCTTAAAGGAAGGGGAAGATTCTTTTAGGAAACAAGCACGCCTTGCCCTTCGCTACGGTGCGTCAGTCGTGGTCATGGCTTTTGATGAAAACGGGCAAGCGGCCACTCTGGACGACAAAATCCGAATCTGCGAAAGGGCTTATAAAATACTAGTGGAGGAGGTCGGTTTCCCACCGGAAGACATAATTTTCGACCCGAACGTCCTAACAGTCGCCACAGGTATATCCGAACACGACTCATACGGCATAGACTTTATCGAGGCAGTACGTGAAATCAAGAAACGTTGCCCCCATGCTCGAACGAGCGGTGGAATAAGTAATGTCTCCTTTTCTTTTCGAGGAAACAATGCTGTCCGCGAGGCCATGCACACTGTGTTTCTTTACCATGCGCGCAAAGCGGGTTTGGACATGGGCATCGTCAATGCCGGCATGCTGGAAGTCTACGACGAAATTGAACCCGTATTGCGTGAAAGGGTTGAGGACGTCATATTAAACCGCAGGGCGGATGCATCAGATCAACTTTTAGAACATGCCGAAGAGGTAAAAGATCAAGCCTCGGGCAAGAAGTCTTCGGGTCCTGATCTTTCTTGGCGTGAATTATCCGTAACGGAGCGTATTGCCCACGCCTTGGTTAAAGGCATCGGCGATTACGTCGAGGAAGACGCCGAAGAGGCCAGACAGCAACTAGGTCGACCCCTTGAGGTCATCGAGGGACCGCTAATGGATGGCATGAAGATTGTGGGCAATCTGTTTGGAGACGGTAAAATGTTCCTTCCGCAGGTAGTGAAAAGCGCACGAGTCATGAAGCGTGCAGTCACCTATCTGGAGCCGTTCATGGACGCCGAGAAACAAGCTGGCGCAAGCAGCAAACGGGGCACCATGATCATTGCCACCGTCAAGGGAGACGTCCACGACATCGGCAAAAACATAGTCGCCGTAGTGCTCGCATGCAACAACTGGGAAGTCGAAGATCTCGGAGTAATGGTTTCCTGCGAAAAGATTCTACAGGCGGCAAAGGATAGAAATGCCGACATTATCGGTTTAAGTGGCTTAATTACACCATCTCTTGACGAAATGGCCAGCAATGCCGCCGAAATGAAACGGCAGGGTTTTGACATCCCCTTACTCATCGGAGGCGCCACTACAAGTAAAGCTCACACAGCAATAAAACTAGCACATCACTATGATCAACCTGTGGTTCAAGTCGCCGACGCCTCTCTAGTAGTCAATGTTTGTAATGAGTTGACCAATCCGGAAAAGAAGAAGGATTTTGTAGAATCGCTAAACAAGAGACAGGAAGAATTGCGAGAAAAGCATGCCACTGCAAACGGACCTAAACTACTTTCACTTGAAGTGGCCCGCAGCCGAAAATTCTCCACGGACTGGTCTTCCGAAAGAATCGAGGAACCAGGAGAGAATAGACTCGGAGTAAGTGTTTTCGAAGAGGTTTCACTTGAAACGGTCGTGGAATATTTCGATTGGTCTCCATTTTTCTGGTCATGGGAGCTAAAAGGCAAATTCCCCGATATTTTCCAAAAAGGGGATCTAGGCAAAGAAGCCCAATCACTTTATGATGATGGCAGGAAAATCCTCGATCAAATCATTTCCGAAAAACGCTTTCAATGCCGAGCAACCATAGGTCTATGGCGTGCCAACTCCATTGGGGATGACGTCGAATTATATGATGGAGAGTCAGCGGGCAATACCCTTGCCACCTTTAGGTTCCTTCGCCGACAACAAGAAATCCTGAGCAAAAAGACCCAATACTGCTTGGCTGACTACATAGCCCCAAAGTCATCAGGTATTACGGACTACCTTGGAGGTTTCGCCGTGACAGCAGGATCCGGAGTAGAAACTTTTGCCAAAACCTTTCAAGATGCGGGAGACGACTACTCCTCAATCATCGTCAAGGCGCTCGGAGATCGTTTTGCGGAAGCGATGGCCGAATACATGCACCACAAGATTCGCTGTTGGTGGGGGTTTGGGGATAATGAAAATCTCGACAATGAAGATCGCATTGCGGAAAAATACCAAGGCATCCGTCCCGCCTCGGGCTACCCCTGCCA
>CALBIN010000106.1 GCA_937893275.1 uncultured Opitutia bacterium
AAAGATAGGGAAGAAAGTGTTGAAGGCTTGTTCTCCGAAGATGGCGGGATCGTTGAAACGTTTGTGCTGATCGAGAGCAGAGATCGCATTGAGTTCTTCGGAGGTAAGAGTGAATTCGAAGAGATCGAAATTTTCGCGTAAGTGGTCGGGTGATTGTGTTTTGGGAATGGGAATAGTGCCACGTTGCATGGCCCAGCGAAGGGCGACTTGAGCGGTTGATTTGCCATGGGTCTTCGCGATTTCTTCGAGGACCGGGTGGGAGAGGATACGCTCGTGTTCCTCGGCCATGCCAAGGGGGAGATAGGAGTCTGCTCCGAAGGGCGAGAAGGCGGTGACCGCGACGTCCTGTTCCTGACAGAAACGGAGAAGGTTTTCCTGGCAAAGGTAGGGGTGCATTTCGACTTGCAGGACGGCTGGCTTGATGCGGGCGTAGGCAAGAACCTCACGAAGCATAGTGGTATTGATATTAGAAACTCCTATGCGTTTGGTGAGGCCGGAGTCGATGAGTTCTTCCATAGCACGCCACGTATCGTAATAAGATACGGATACTGGCTTCATAGCTTCGGCCCCGGCGGTCCAGCCGGGAGGATACATTTTGTCGAAAGGAACGAATTCGAGCGCGATGGGGAAGTGGATGAGGAAGAGGTCGAGTTGTTCGAGCCCCAGATCATTCAGAGTTTTTTCGCAAGCGGAGCGAACATGTTGGGGCTCGTGGTAAGTGTTCCAAAGTTTGCCGGTGACCCAGAGGTCGTCGCGGGTGCACAGTCCGGCTTTGATGGCGGAGTCGATTCCTTTTCCAACGAGGGCTTCATTGCCATAGTCGGCGGCGCAGTCGAGGTGTCGGTATCCGAGCTCAATTGCTTGATGGACGATTTGCGGGGTTAGTTCTTCCGGGATTTTCCAAGTGCCAAGACCGGGAGAAGGTAGGGCTGAGCCATCGGGAAAGAGGTGTGCTGACATGTCACCAAGAGCTTAGGAAAGGAGAAGTGCTTCCGGCCAATAAAAAAGCCACTGAACGTAAGGTAGGTTGGCTTAAAATGAAAAATGCCAGGAAGCCACGGCAATGAGGGACAAGCTGCGGCTGCTACGTTTCCGTCCTGACCGGGTCCACAAGCCCACACTCCGCGGCTCCTGACGGGGGAGAGGTAAGGGAGAGCTGCGAGAAGGGCAATGATTTTTCTTCGTCAGTCGCAGAAAGTATCTACGAACACGACGAATAGAGCATGACGAAGAGGGTGAGACGATCTCGAGAAGTGCGACTAGAAAACCGCGAAACGAGATACGTGTCATTTACGTTATTTCGCTGCGTTCCAGTAAGCATCCATTTGTTCGAGAGTCGCTTCTTCCAAAGTTATTTGGTCTCTTTTAAGGCTTTTTTCGATCTGCTTGAATCGGTGAAGGAACTTCTCGTTTGTGCTTTCGAGCGCTACCTCAGGGTCAACCTCGAGTTTACGTGCTAAGTTTGTGACAATGAAGAGGAGATCACCAATTTCGGCCTGGAGTTCTCTCGAGGCGGGAGCTCCGTTTTCGTGCTTCGCTAGTTCCTCTCGGACTTCGGCGAGTTCTTCGTCTATCTTCTCGGCGATGCCGGTGGTATCTGGCCAGTCGAAGCCCACCTTGCTGGCTTTCTTCTGGAGTTTAGCTGCTTTTAAGAGGGCGGGAAGCCCCTTGCCGACCCCATGGAGGTAGGGCTTCTCTTCGTGGCCTTTTTCGGCCCGTTTGATGTCTTCCCATTGGGCGAGGACGCCATCGGTTCCGCCGACGTTGGAATCGCCATAGACATGGGGGTGACGGCGGACCAACTTGTCGCTGATGCCGCGTGCAATGTCATTGAGGTCGAAACGTTTCCCTTCTTCGGCAAGCTCAGCGTGAAAGACAACTTGCAGGAGGAGGTCCCCAAGTTCTTCCTTCAGGTTTTCCTCATCGTTGGCGCGAATAGCTGCGACGGTTTCATAAGTTTCCTCGATGAGGTTGGAAACAAGTGATTCGTGGGTTTGTTCTGCGTCCCAAGGGCAACCGCCCGGAGCGCGCAACCGATGCATGATGGCGCGCAACCGCTCGATTTGGCGGCTGGGCTCAGCGCATTTGATCATTTCGTCGTCTGTCATGACTAGCGTCGGGCTTTGTCGAGCACCTCTTTTTCCTTCTTGGTCAGGGATTGGATGCCCTGAGCGCTGATTTTGTCGAGGATTCGGTCTACTTCTTTGGTCAGTTCTAGAGGAGAGCGATTGCTTTCGTGCAATACAGTGGCGTCACGGGTCTTTTTGATCCCCTTTTTGGTTGTGCCTGATCCGATCCGGGAAAGTTGAATCACAAATTCTTTGAGTGGAGGTAACTTGAGGACCGCGAATCCGAAGATCGCTCCGCCGAGGTGGCCGGCGCTTCCTCCAGCATTATGCCAATTTAAAATGACAGCCAAGGATTCGATAATGAGATAACCAATCGCGAAGGTTCGCATCTTTAGCGGGATGACGAAAAAGAGGAGG
>CALBIN010000107.1 GCA_937893275.1 uncultured Opitutia bacterium
CCTATTTCCCAGACCGTGTCTTCGTCTGAATCTGATGTCAGACTGAGTTCCTCCGACCAATTGGTTCTTTCTTCGATAATTGTTGAAGTGGAAGTTAAGTCGGGTCTAAAAGCAAAGAGACCCGCAAGGGAGCTGTCTACATAACTTAGGTTAAGTAAATTTGGATTAATTTCCCAAGCGTTTCTGGCAGTTGTTGATTTGATTCTTCCGAAATTCGTATCCTTGGCCAAACTTAGGTATTGGCTGTTTAGCTCTATCTTACTGGCTTCTTTTAAGGCTGAGTTGCGGTTGTAGAAGCTAGTATAGCTAGGATTCCCCCCATTTGCCGTTGGAACGATCGGTTGGGCGCCAAGATCAAATTCTTCCCATGTCCCGCCTATGCCTATTTCAAGGCCACCTTCAGTAACCCAGTTGAAACCAAGTCTACTGTTCAGGCTTTCCGAGGTGGCGTCGTTGCCTAGGGCGTTGAGGTTGTCGGCAAAGCCATCGCTGCTGGAGCGATTTAGCCCGAAGTAGTACGATGAGGAATTACTCATCGGACCATCGGCGAGTATTCGATAATTTTGCGTGTTGAAACTGCCATAGGATGCAAGCAGTTTTGATTGATGAATGTCCCCGGGGCGTCTCGTTTTAACATTGATTACGCCTCCGGGAGCGTTTTTTCCGAATCGATGTCCTTGGAAACCGCGGAGCACTTGAACGCTTTCGACGTCGAACAAGGCGGAAGAGTAGGTGGCTGCACTGCCTGCAGGGACTCCATCAACATAAAGGACGACTGCGGGATCACCGAATAACTGCGTGTTGCCTATGCCTCGCATGGTGATGACGTCTCCATAGGACTGGATCCCGTTTGAGTTGACGTGGAAGTTGGGAGCGATTCCCGACAAGTCGCTGATGGTTCCGATGCCTCGGTTCTCAACTTGAGAGCCATCGATAGGAGCGGAACCTCCCCAGTTCAATTCCTTGACCGGTTTCGCCTCGACTGCCAGTTCGGGCAGGGTGGGAGGAGCGGTCACGTTTTTGTCGGCTTGGGCCGCGAGTTGCACAGAGGATGCGGCGAGAGTGAGAACGGCGAGAGCTTTCGGAAACATCATGATTTTCTAACTTTGAAGGATTTCGGGCAAGCGATATGAAACGTCTTAATGTGAAGTGATTGGCAAACCCAAATGAGTGGTTGCTCAAATTAAGTTCTCTAAGCATAAAGCTGAAATCGAACTAGGGTTACATAATCGCTGCTTATCCCCTTCGAATCCTCAATCCAAGGGTCCCTTCTCGTAGTCAGAAGAACTTACCCAACCGGTGCCGGGTGTTTTCTTGCCGGAAGTGAAGTTTTCGAAAAAGTTGTTCCAATTGCCGACGAAAGGATAGCTGTCGAAGATTTTGCCGTTGCCTGATTGGCGAGGGTCGCCCTGCTCCGTGAGCTCCTCCTCCATTTGGTTGGAGAGTTTGGACTTCAAATCGAAATAAGCTGGGGTTCCGGCCAAGTTTTGGACGCAGTCGGGATCTTTTTTCAGGTCGAACAACTCATCCGTCGGGCGTTTGCCGAAGTTCATTTGCCAGAACTTTGAATTGCCGTTTCTACGTTGGTTGAGCAGGACGGTTTTAGTGGGGCTGCCGTCACAGTTCAGGTAACCGGTTTCGGGGTTGCCTCCGGGCCAGCGACTTGTCTCGTAATTGCGGATGTAGAGTTTGTCTCCCTTTACGATCCCCCGAATGGGGTAGCCGCCGTTTTTGGGGCGTCCCACGTCGTGACGTTCCTTTCCGATGAGAACATGATCGCGATCGGCAATGACTTGTCCGGATTCGGGCGAGTCGAAGACGTCGGTGAGGCTGCGCCCAGTGATGGGTTGCATGATGGGGGCCGGATCCTTGACCCCGGCGACTTCCAGAAAAGTCGGGGCGAGGTCTGCGAAGCTTACGTAATCATCCACGATTCTTCCCTTGCCGTTAATTCCTTTGGACCACATGGCGGCCATAGGGATGTGGTTGGAAGATTCGTAGGCCTGTCCCTTGCATCGAGGAAAGGGCATGCCGTGGTCGGAGGTGGCGATGACGAGTGTGTCGTCGAGTTGCCCGCTCTCCTTGAGTGCTGCAAGTATGCGCCCAAGGTGCATGTCGTAGTGCTCGACCTCCATGGAGTAGTCTAGCATGTCGTTGCGGACCATCTCGTTGTCGGGCCAAAAAGCGGGAACGCGGTCCACGTCGCTAAGCTTTTTTCCGTTCTTTACGCCATTGCCGTATTCGTAACCTCGATGGGGAG
>CALBIN010000108.1 GCA_937893275.1 uncultured Opitutia bacterium
GTAGTCGATGACCCCGTCGATCACCTTCCATGCATGGTCGCCCGATGGCGTCTTCCATCCCTTGAGGTTCTTGCCGTTGAACAGGCTGACAAAACCGTCGCCTTTTTTCTTGGAGTAGACGGTCGAATTGGAGAATAGGAGAACCGTTAAGGCAACCGTGATAGAAGGAAGCAATGTTTTCATTGGAATTGTTTGAGGAATTATTTCAAGTTCGCCAAGCCCTTGTCGCAGGCCAACCGCACATGTGATTCATTCTTGGAAGTCCTGTTCTTCTTCAGGTTTTGGTAAAGCTTGGCAGCTTCCTTTTTCTTGCCTGCGCCAGCTAGTGCCTCGGCTAACTGGAGGCAGTAACCGGTTGCCTTGATTCGACCCCAGCCTTCTTCCTTTGCCGCGGTGTCCAGCAGGAACTGCACGTCCTCCGTGGAAGCGATCCGCACCAAGCTCCAGAGGCCGGCCAATCGGATTTCCAAGTCTTTCTCCTTGGACGCCGAACGGAATACCTTGACGGACTTTTCGTCGCGCAGAAAACCAAGCCCCTGCAAGACGGTCAGACGAGGGGCTCCCTTGGCCTTCGGATAGGCCTTGCGGAAATGATCCGTGGTGCTGGGGCCGATCGCTTCCAATGCTTGGGCGGAGTACTCATGGAGGTGTTCGTCTCCATCGGTCAGGAAGGCGGCGATGGCATCAGCTTGCTCGTTTCCGGCGCATATCTGTAGCTGGCGCAGGATGAAGCCCTTGACCGCCTTGGGCCGATCGTCGCCAAGGGTGCCGGCGAGGGCCTTGGCGAAGGCTTTTCGTTGCTTTGCTTTGGCTGGTCCGCCGACTCGGATGGCGGTGGCATGGAGGGCGTGGCGTGCCTGTATGTCGTTTCCCTTGCCGGGTTCGACGAGCAGGTTGGCGAGTTCTCGAAGTGTTTTTTCACCGCCGTCCAGAATTTGGCCGACGGCCTTTTCGCAGGCTTCCTTGTCGATGGTGCTAAGTATGCCCCCGCTTGCAGGTGTCGGAAAGGCTTGGATAATGTCTTTGGCGTTCATTTGATAATTTCTCCTTTTATTTTCTGCTGGGGCTTATAGGCGCCAAGGGGCGCTCATCGGGGGGTGAAGGAACCGGTTCGCTTCCTCGTCGTTGACGAATACTTCCTTGTCGGGGTCGTAGTTCAGCTTGCGTCCAAGCCTGATGGCTAAGTTGGCCAAGTGCAGGATACAGGCGGCGCGATGAGCTGCCTCCGCATGCCCGCCGGCCTTCTTCCGTTGCTTTACGGCTTCCCCGAAGGAAAGCAAAGGCTCTGGATCCGGCATGGCCTTGATCTTTTCCTGATTCTCAGGCGATAGGTCGTTCATGCTGACGTCGCGGATCGGCGCTTGGTCGTATTTTGGACCCCATTCGGTGCTTTCCATTACAAAGCGGAAACCATCTGCGTATTTCAGTTCCACCCAAGCCCACATACCCGTAACCTCCGGGTGCGCGGGGGGAGCGAACGGTGTGATTTCCACGGCGCTGGTGTAGTCCTTTGCGTAAGTCCACTGCTCTGGGTCGAAGTGATGTTGCCCCATGTCGCACATCCCTCCACCCTCGTAATCCCAGTATCCGCGGTGGGTGCCTCCTGTGCGCCGGCCTTCGTACGGCTTCCATGGTGAAGGGCCGCAATAGAGATCCCAGTCGAGTTCGTCCGGAATCGTTTGGGGCGGAATTCCCGGTCGACCGCTCCATTGCCTGATCTTGAGCCCACCTCTTTTCATACGCACCGCTTCGCAGTTCTTGAGAAGTCCGCTCGCCATAATCTTGTGCTTGTCTATGGAACCTCGGTCGCGACTTCTTCCGAAACGTCCGAATGTCCCGATCTGAAACACGCGATCATAGCGTTCAAAGGTATTCACGACTGCTCGACCCTCAGCGATAAAACGCGTCATGGGCTTTTCGCAAAGGACGTCCTTTCCCGCTTCAGCGGCCGCGATTGAAATGCTTGCATGCCAGTGGGGTGGGGTGGCGATGGAGACGACGTCGATGTCGTCTCGCTCCAGAAGGCGCCTGAAGTCTTGGTACGCTTTCGCCTTTCCTTTGTTGCGTGAGTCAGCGAAGCGTTGAGCTTTTCGGATGTCGACGTCACAGGCTGCTAAAAGCTCGACGTTCAGATCCTTGCACATGCCCGAGTAAGTGCCAGGTCCTCGCCCTCCGCAACCGATGAGGGCACCACCCAATTTTTCGGATGGTGGAACTTCCGGAGCTCCAAGAACGTTACGAGGCACAATGGTAAAAGCCGTTGCCCCAGTGGCGGAGGCGGCGAGGAAGTCGCGACGGGTGGTCTTAGCTAGAATCTTCTTCATATAATATTCCTTGTTTTGTTTTGAGAAAAGTTTAGCTCTTTTGGCGTAGGGGCCCTGAGCGGTTATGGGAGTTCAAATCGACTTTTGCGGTGTCTGCAACATTCAACCAAACATGGACATGTGGAGCTCCCCGGTAATGCCAGACGAAGGATGGGCCTTCGAGACGCCAATTGTCCCAGATGCCGTCGTTGCCCAGATCGTCTTTTTTGTAAAAAGTGAGGTGGCATGCATCCAATCCGCCTTGTTTTTTGAGGGCATTTAATGCTTCTTCACGATCTCTTAGGCGATATGGCTCCAGCAAGGAAAGGAGTACTTTCTGGGTCTGCTCCTTTTGATCACTGGAACAGGATTCAATGGCAATGCCGTCTATTGCGTCGTCTTTGCCACGGAACGCGATGTCGGATTCCTCGGGAGCTTCGGGTCGCAGGGCTTTCTCTCTTTGCTTTCCATCGAGCATCTCGAACAAATCGTTGGCAGCTACTGCTTGGTGCCAGAACACGTTGTTTGGATGTGCAGCTTTTTCGTAGTAACCACTGGCCGCATGGCCATAAACAATTGGACCGCCAAAGGCCATGTGGTCTGCGGAATCACCGTCGCATCGTACCGTGCCATGTCTACCCGTAAGAACGAATTCGTAGTTTTCCCCTCTGGTCATCGGATCCCCGAAGATGGCGATTCCTTGTTTTTTACCGAACCCACCCATATCGTCCTTAAATTGCTTGTCGAATCGTTCCACCCAGTCGGGATTTACCAGCCCTTCCCACGTCTTTCGGATAAGGACCTGTTGTTCCTTCGTGTAAAAATCGCTTGTGAGAGCGTGATTTGTGATACGCCAATTGTTGGAGACATGGGTTCGGAGCAACCCGTTTTTCTTATCCCTGTGGTCCCAAGGAAAGCAAAGTACCTTTTTTTGACTGTCGCTTAGGGACGCATGCAGAAGCTTCACGTAGCTCTCCGATGTTTTCCCATTGGGAGCTACCTGTTTTGCGGATATCTCCGGAACAGCGGCTAGCGATGCCGTCGCAAGAGCTGTATTGGAAAGAAAGTCGCGACGTGTGAGACTTTTAGCGTTCATGGCGTTGGGATTTGTGGATTTAAGTAAGAAAGGATGATGTTACTTTCCCGCAACTTTAATCCTCCGGCAAGCCTTTGAATCTTGAAGCAACACATTTTTTCCGTGAACCCCACGACATGGAATACTCCAGTTATTTGCTCTTGCCCGATAAAAGTATATTAGCTAAGTTTGATAATTATTAGACTAAGTCATGACACTTTACACTACGCACCAAGCAAAAACTCACTTGTCTCGGTTGCTGGATGAAGCCGAATCGGGAGGCGAAGTCGTGATCGCCAAGGGGAAGCGACCTGTCGTTCGTTTGGTTCCTCATTCAGTTAAAGCCAAACGCCCACGACCCACGGTTGGAGAATCAACTTCCAAAGAGGTCAAGATAGTGGAGACACGGGAGGTCCAAGGGAAAGTGGGAGATACTATAGTATACTTTTAGCATGCGCGTTCTGTTGGATACTTTTCCTTTCGTGTGGTTGGCGGCGGAACCGACGAAACTGAGCCGGTTCGCCACCGAAACCCTATCTGACGAGAACAATGATTTCTTCCTTAGCGATTCATCCGTCCTTGAGCTTTGCCTGAAATATAACGATGGTTCTCTAGAAATGCCTCAGACTCCGAGGGACTGGGTGGAGAAGCAACGAGAACTGTGGCAGGTGAAGGCGTTACCCTTGAGGCGTGAAGCTTGTTACCGTTTGTCCGAGCTGCCTTATCACCATGATGATGCGATCGATCGTATTCTCGTGGCGACTGCTTTGGCGGAAGGTTTGAGCATTCTTACTCCAGACGAGGAGATAAAAAAATACCCCGTGACCACGATTTGGTGAATTAGGTGCCGATCGGATGCCAAGTCGTCTTGGTTTCCTGTAAGCTGAGAATGGGAGATAATCCGGGATTATCCGTAGCGGAAATGGCCTTTGATGGTAGATGAACCACCCGTTTTAGATTTAGGGCGGAGTTCTCCTCTGTAAGTTTTTTTTCCTTGGTCGATAAATCCGCGGCAAGGATCGCATTCACATCCATGTGGGTGGAAAAATCGGGAAGAAGTTCTTTGCGGAAGCCCGTCAGAATGTTGACTACTCCGGGGGGGACGTCGGAAGAGTGAAGGATCTCGGCAAAGGTTGCTGGAGCGAGCGGACGAGTTTCCGAAACAAGAGAAATGGTGACGTTCCCTCCCGCCAGTGCTGGCGCAAGTAGTGTGGCAAGACCCAGTAGAGAAGGTTCGTTGGGGGGGATTATTCCTACGATTCCCATAGGTTCGGGGACGGAGAAATTAAAGTGTGACGAAGACACTGGATTGACCGAACTGTGGACTTGGGCGTACTTGTCGGCCCACCCTGCATAATGCACAAAGCGTTCGATGGAAGTCTCGACTTCTTTGAGCGCCTTTTGGGGAGACACGCCCTGAGAAGATACTTCGTTCACCAATTGATCAATCCGACCCTCCATCATCTCGGCGATTCGATACAGAATTTGGCCTCTATTATAACCCGATCGCTTTGCCCAACCGGGAAAGGCTTTTCGAGCGACTACGACAGCTTCGCGCAAATCCTTGCGGGAGGCTCGGCAGAGGTTGGCGAGAAGGTCACCCGAGTGTGAGCGGGCTTCAAAGGTTCTCCCTGATTCGGTCCGGGGGAATTTGCCGCCAATGTACAATTTGTAGGTCTTGGCGACTGAGAGTCGTTTGTCGGGAGAGTTTCTGCTCATTATCGGTTTCCTCCCGTTTCACTGATGTTGAGGTAGGCTTCCAGTCCGTGGCGACCGCCTTCTCGACCGAAACCACTTTCCTTATATCCACCAAACGGGGAGGCAGGGTCGAATTTGTTGAAGGTGTTGGTCCATACGACGCCTGCCTTGATGCGTTCGCTTACATGGAAAGCCTTCGCTCCTTTGTCTGTCCAGACGCCGCCCGATAGTCCGAAGGGCGTGTTGTTGGCTTTCTCGATGGCTTCGTCGACGGTTCTGAATGTTTGAATGGCGAGAACCGGGCCGAAGATTTCTTCCTGCGAAATGCGATGAGACTGGGAGGCGTTGAGGAATAGGGTGGGGGGACACCAGTTTCCGCGTTTGGGTAGGGGGCATGAGGTTTGGAAAATTTCAGCTCCCTCGCGTTGGCCTACTTTTAGGTATCCTTGAATCTTTTTAAGTTGTTCCTTCGAATTGATTGCTCCGATGTCAGTGTTTTTGTCTAGCGGATCGCCCACGACAAGAGTTTCCATACGGTCTTTCAGCTTTCGGACTATTTTTTCCGAAATTGATTCCTGAACGAGTAACCGTGATCCCGCGCAGCAGACGTGACCTTGGTTGAAGAAGATGCCGTTGACTATGCCCTCCACGGCTTGGTCGAGGGCGGCGTCCTCGAATACTATGTTTGCGGCTTTGCCACCCAGCTCAAGGGTAAGTCGCTTGTCTGTTCCCGCTAATGTCTTGCGGATAAGCTTGCCCACCTCGGTCGATCCCGTGAATGCAATCTTGTCTACATCGGGATGACGAACGATACACTCACCTGTGGAGCCTGCTCCGGTTAATATGTTCACAACTCCGGGAGGCAGGTCGACTTCCTGCAAGATCTCAGCCAGCTTGAGGGACGTCAGCGGAGTGGTTTCGGCAGGCTTGATGACTACTGTGTTACCTGTGGCCAATGCCGGTGCGATTTTCCAAGCCGCCATTAACAGTGGGAAATTCCACGGGATAATTTGTCCTGCAACTCCCACTGGACCTACTTTCCTTCCAGGAAAAGCGTAAGAGAGCTTGTCGGCCCAACCTGCGTGATAAAAGAAGTGGGCGGCAACGAGGGGAAGGTCAATGTCGCGTGATTCTCGAATCGGTTTACCGCCGTCCAAGGATTCCGTGACGGCTAGCTCGCGAGAGCGTTCTTGAATCACCCGAGCGATGCGGAACAGGTATTTACCTCGTTCTGAAGGTCGAATGCGAGACCATGTTCCTTCGTAGGCTTTGCGGGCGGCGGTCACGGCTTTGGCGACGTCTCGCTTGTCGGCCTCAGCCACTTTTGCGAGGGTCTTTTGACTGGAAGGGCTGGTCGTATCGAAGTACTTCCCACTCGTCGGTTTAACGAATTTGCCGTCGATAAAGAGATCGTAGCTGTCCTTTAGCTTGGCGAGTTCGGGAGATTCGGGGGCGGGGTCGTAATGCCAGCCCGTATCGAAATCCAACTTGTTACTATGTTTTTTCGCCATATCGGTAAAAGAGATCAGTCAATGGAAAAATAGTTCGACGATTGGTATACGCCAGAACTTTGTTTGACGATTTGCATGAGAAGATCGTTCGCGAGACTACTGGCTCCGAATCGGAACAGTTTCGGCGTTAGCCAGCGATTTCCAAGTGTTTCGCGTAGCATTACTAGATAACGAATGGCGATCTTTGAATTGGAGATTCCTCCTGCGGGTTTCATGCCCACGATTTTTCCTGTTTCTTGAAAGTGGTCGCGAATGGCTTCCAGCATGACGAGCGTAACTTCCATGGTGGCCGCAGGTTGCACCTTGCCGGTGGAAGTTTTTATGAAGTCGGCTCCAGCATGGATGGCGATATCACTAGCTTTACGAACGTTTTCAAGAGTGTACAGCTCGCCTGTTTCCAAAATGACTTTTAAGTGAGCCTCTCCGCAGGCTTCTTTTACCGCGACAATTTCGTCGGTTACGTATTGGTAATCACCTGCCAGAAAACGTCCCCTAGAAATGACCATGTCGATTTCTTGCGCTCCATGTCGAACCGCTCCTTTCGTTTGCCTAATGCGTAAAGAAAGATCGTCCTGCCCGCTAGGGAAACTCGTTGCCACGGCAGCTACCTTGACCCCGCAATCGTTCAATTCCTCTCGGGCCACCTTGACCATCGTAGGGTAGACGCATACTGCGGCCACAGTGGGGAGGTCGGGCAGATCGACGTGCAAGTGGCGAGCCTTGTAGCAGAGTCGTCTCACCTTGTCTTCGGTATCTTTCCCTTCGAGCGTGGTGAGGTCTATCATGGACAAGGCAAGCTTGAGAGCCTCCATCTTGGATGTCTTCTTTATGCTTCTTGTGCTGAATCTTGCCACACGCTCGGCTACTCCGACGCTGTCGATGGGAGGTGTGTTGGCAAGTGTGCCACTAAGACTCATGCTTATGTTGGGGCAGGAATTTTGAAGTTCCGAAAGGTATGATCAAGCGACTATTGTTACACTCAATTGGCCATCGGTCAATTCTCGGAAGCCTCTAATTTTTAATGACAGTGAGTCTACGAGGAATGAATTGTTGTAACTTGGAGATTTTGCATGTTGTTACCATTTTAAGGGCGGCTGCAGGGTTTGCGGAGACGGCACTCTCTATCCCGTACCAAAGCATCAGCGGGAAGACAGGGTCTTCGTTCAAATCTTTTCTTTCCCCCAGTGCGGTAGCCAAAGGCCAGCGTTGCTCTAGAGGTAGCTTTCGCATAGCTGATGCAAGGTAAAGTCGAACGAGACCGGAATGCTCTGTTTTTGCGAGCGAGGTGAAGAGGTCAATTGTCTCAAGGTTCGGGGTCCCCAAGTCGACGAGCAACTGAATAGCCCAGACACGTATGTGTTCTTCTTTATGCCGGAGCAGGGGAAAGAGCCGTTTTACATCTAGTTCTCCCATGCCGTAGAGGCACCAGATTGCTCGCAGTTTGCGTGTGACGTTGGGATTCTTTGCCAAAATCTCCTCAAGTCTTTGTTTAGCGTCCGTGAGTTCTTTCCCCTTTTCGGCTCTTTCTTGAAGAATGCGTCGAGCATGACGTACGAGACGTTCGTTTGAGTTAAGTTGTAGCTCGGCCAGTTCGATGGAGTCCAGTTTCTTCAAGTTGATGCTCTTGGCCTTGGTTTCTCCGTAGGCAATTCGATAAATTCGCCCCGACGAGCGATGGAGCCCGTCGTTTTCATGGCATTCCCCGACATCCGACCAGTCTAGCAGATAAACGGAACCGTCGAACCCGTAGTCCAACTCCACACCACGAAACCAGAGGTCCTTTACCTTGAGGAAATCAGGTTCGTGTTTTCCCACATAGCTCGCTCCGCTTCTTTCGAGTCGTTCGCAGTTGAGTCGTCGACCGTGAAAATTTGCGGTGAACAATTTGCCTCTGTACTTGGCGGGCCAGTTGTCTCCCTGATAAATCATCATGCCGCAGTGAGCGTGTCCGCCACCGGCTTCGTCAGTGCTGAGAGTGAGACCTGTTTTTTTTAAGTCTGCCCATTTTTCTCGGCCTATGTCCCAGTGGAAGTGATCTCCGGTTTGCTGGATCAATTCGTAGAGGTGAGGGTTGAAGTGTTGTCCGTACATGCGTTCATAGTATGCTCCGGGGACTCCGTGCCAAAGGTGACCGATCACAGTGTTAATGAAAAAAAGCTGACCGTGCTCGTCCCAGTCGTGTCCCCATGAATTAGTGGTGCCCTCGCATACGACCTCGAATATGTGTCGGGTTGGATGGTAGCGCCAAATGCAGCAACGCAATTTCACGCGGGTTTCGTCCGGGGTTCCCGGTTTTCCCACCTTGGATGTGTCCAAGATGCCATGGCGCCCGTACAGCCAACCGTCGGGTCCCCACTTTAGGCCATTCACGATGTTGTGTCGCACCTTGCCGGAATGCCAGCCATCGAGAAGCACTGTTGGTTCACCATCGGGTTTGTCGTCGGCGTTCTTATCTGGAATGAAGATGAAATCGGGAGCACAGGTGGCCCATACTCCGCCGAAACCCAGAGCGATGCTTGTGAGGCGTTGCAAACCGTCATGAAACACTTTCCTTTTGTCGAACTTGCCGTCGCCGTCGGTGTCCTCAAAAATGACGATGCGGTCACGCAATTCTGTATTGTAGATCAATGTGCGGTCGGCGTACGTGTAGCACTCGGCGACCCACAATCGTCCACGGTCGTCGAAGGTCATGGCGATTGGCTGGCGGACGTCGGGTTCGGCCGCGAAAACGTTTACCTTGAAGCCATCGGGAAGAGAGAATCCTGCCGCGCTTTCCTCGGGGGTGGGCAGTTTGAGATCGGTTTTTTGGGTATCGGGTGGTTCAGGGAACTTTTGGGCGTGAACCAGTGAACCGATCACTAGGAAACTCAACCCGAGGGCTTGCCCAAAAGTCTTCATTCCCAATGAGGTAGTCATATCTTTCGGCAAGGCAAGCGTGTACAAGGAATGGATCCGATTCTTTTGCTTGATCCAGCTTACCTCCGTGGATTCTTTTTCTTTTCTTTATCTTTCGAGGAGGATGGTAGCTCGTCTTGCCTGATATCCACTTCCCTAATCTGTTTTAGGAGTTCCTTTTCCAAGTGTTTGACGACAGCTTTGTTTTCGGTGTTGGCAGCGACGTTATGGACTTGGTCCGGGTCGGTTTCACGATCGAACAGTTCTGCGGGGTGGCCCGCGAGTTTGAGGTAGGTGTAACGCTTGGTGCGTATGCCGTAGTGATTGGGCGAGCCCCAATAGGTGTAGAACTGAGATTGGCGCCAGTTGGAGGGAACCTTCCCTTTGAGCAAGGGTACCATGCTGCGTCCCTGCATGGTCGCGGGTGCTTTTAATCCGGCAAGTTCGATCAGAGTGGGGGCAATGTCGACGTTGATGCAAAGATCCTTATTCGCCTTCCCCGGTTTGATGACGCGAGGATAGCGAATAAGGAAAGGCATACGCATGGAGGTCTCCAGAATGAGTCGCTTGTCGTAGAATCCGTGTTGACCAAGCCAATACCCTTGGTCTGAGGTGTAGATGACTATGGTGTTCTCGGTCAGCTTTTCATTGTCCAAGTAATCTAGGACCCGCTTGAGGTTGTCGTCGTTGCCGGTTATGCAACGCACGTACTTGTGGATCATATGCTGGTAGGCCACTCGTATGCGGTCCTTGTCGCTCGTCGGGTCGTGTTTCCACATGGCGTTGGGTTCCTCGTCATTCAGGTGACGAAAGTAATAAGCGTTACCTTCCTTGGTTTGCTTGGGATTGCCGCCGGAATGCAACACGTGAAACTTGGTTCTCTTGAGAAATTCTTTCTTGAGGTTTGAGTCTCCGTTACGGATGTCCTCGTAGAGGGTGGGCGGTTCGGCGATCGGCACTTCGGCAAGTAATCCGTCGTAGCGGGCAGCATGACCATATTCGTGGTGAGGCGCCTTGAACTGGAGGCTGAGGAGAAAAGGCTTTTTTTTGTCCCTCGACTTGAGCCAATCCATGGCGACGTCGGTGTAGACGTCGGTGGAGTAGCCTTTTCGTTTCCATGTCCCTTCGCTGCCGGTGAAGGTAGGGTCGAAATATTTTCCCTGCCCTTTTACTACCATGTGTTTGTCGTAGCCCTTCGGCTGACTCTTGAGGTGCCATTTACCCACCAACCAAGTTTGGTATCCCGCTTTCTGTAGTTCGCGGGGATATTGTGGAGAATCATCGTTGATCGCTCCGTTGAGACCGCGGACGCCATTCTTATGACTGTATTGTCCGGTAAGGATGGAAGCACGACTGGGGGAGCAAATGGAGTTGGCGCAGGCGAAGTTGTCAAACC
>CALBIN010000109.1 GCA_937893275.1 uncultured Opitutia bacterium
CTTATCCTTGCGGCGTCGACATGCATGATGCGCACCTCGCATGGACCTCTCCTCAACAGGAAGGAGGTCGGCCGTGAATTTCCTCAATTCCTTGCCACTCTGGGGAGGATTGGCCGCTGCAGGCGTAGCCGTGCCGATAATCATACACCTTCTCCATCAGCGCCATCGTCGCCGCACGGACTGGGCGGCCATGGAGTTGCTGCGCCGAGCCTTGGTGATTCGTTCCGGCCAAGTCCGACTGGAAGACCTTCTTCTGCTTCTTTTGCGTTGCTTGGTACTTGCCTTGGTCGCCTTTGCCCTTCTTCGGCCCGTACTGGACAACAAAACAGCCGGTTTTTTGGGAGGAGAGCGAAGAGTCGGAATGGTTGTAGCCATTGATGCATCCTACAGTATGGGCCATGGAAAACTGGAAAAACGTATGACCATGGCCATGGCGCGGGTCCAAGAGATTCTCTCTACTGCGCAAGTGGGCGATTCAGTGACAGTCGTTCTGCTGGGCAACACACCCCGCACCTTGTTCAGGGGAGCGAATTATGAGGAGGGCCGTTTCAGGGCCGAATTAGACAAGATTAAGATCTTGCCGGAAAAATTGAATTTGGAGCGTAGTCTGAACGAAGTCGCCAAACTTGTGGGTGAGCTGAAGGCATCCGTGCTCGAATGCTACTTTGTGACCGATGCCCAGGCAATCGACTGGAACAATCTTTCGGAAGAGGCGACAGTCAACTTAAAAGCCATCAGCGATCAAGCGAGCTTGTACATCACCCCCATCAAGGTAAATGGGGAAGAGAACCTGGCGGTCACCAATTTTGGCTACGTATCCGGATCGTTAGGCCCGAACGGTACGGCACGGTTTACGGCGGAAATAAAGAATTTCGGACGACATTCGAACGAGGGCGGCACTGCCACGCTCACTTTGAACAAACAAACTATCACACGGCAATCAATCGGCTCCATCGAGGCGGGTGAAACCAAGATGCTTTCCTTCTTCACCACCATTGATGAAGCAGGCGACGCCAAGCTGAGCGTTAGTCTCAGCGACGACTCTCTCCAAGAAGACAACCACAGACATACGGTGGTTGGGGTCAAGGAGCGGATACGCATCCTTTGCATCGATGGGGAACCAGCCTCCAACAAAGGCCCAAGCGAGATTTTTTGGTTAGTCAAGGCATTGAAGCTAAAACAAGTGGAAGAAGATTCCACTTTGGACGTAGTGCGTGCCGACTGGCAGGACTTGGATGTGGAAAAATTCACGGACTACGACCTAATCGCTTTGGCAAACGTACCAAGCATCGGAACCGATGCATCAGAACGCTTAGACAGTTTCGTTAAAAAGGGCGGCGGCTTGATCATGTTTGCGGGTGAGCGCGTCGACACCGAGAACTACAACACCCAGTTGCACGGTCCGGAAGTCAATTTGTTGCCTGGAGAAATGATGGGGATGGCTGCCTTTGTCGATGAAGCCCTAGGAAACGAACAGGAGGAACGGGACAACTCTTGGACGGTCGGAAACATACAAACGGACCATGTCTTGGGAAAGCTCGCCGCAAAGATCCCGGAGGAAGCAAGAAGCTATGCCCGCGTGCAACGCGTCATTAAAGTAAAACCAGACCCAAAGGCTTCGACGATTCTAAGCCTGTCCGTTTCGGAACTGCCGCTCCTGCTTGAGAAAAAAGTCGGTCTTGGAACCGTCCTCTTGTTCACCACGACCGCAGACCGAGCATGGTCCAACTTTGCCGTTCACCCTTTGTTCCCAATGATGATCCAGCAAGCCACTACACATTTGACTAGTCGTCCGGGCGAACGCAACACCTCGGTCGGCGAGCTCGTACAAGTTCCCTTGGTCGGACAGCAGGCCGGCAGCAGCGTGATGCTTCGCGCTCCCGATGATGAATCGAATTCGGTCACCCTGACTGTACTCAACTCGGGTATCGTAGTCTGCCCTGTGGCTACGGAAGCACCGGGTTTCTATGACGCAGAAGCAGAAAACGCTCCGATCGTATCAATGGCCGTGAACGTTGACTCCGAGGAAGCTGACGCCCGTGTGATTTCGGCCGACTCTCTGGAAGACGCGCTGAAAGGCACGGATGCGGATGTAATCTCTCCTGAAGGGAATTTGGCTGCTATCGTGAAGGACAATCGCAAAGGCATGGAAATATCCCTCACTCTCCTAATGCTGGCATTGGCCATCTTTATCCTGCAAGGCTATCTCGCCAAGCGATTCACCAACCGCATGACTGGGGCGGGTGCCGCCAATCTGGAAGAGAGTCTACGCAAGCACACCGTTGCCGCCGCCCGAAGGACCTGATACCAGTAACGGAACGAACACCTTTCTATTTTAAGATCTAATGTTTAAGAAGCTATTCGACATAGGTGCGGACGAGACCGTTAATGATGTCCAATTCAGCATCCAGCATAACTGGTCTTGGGCAGAAAGCATTGGAATCCCCGGTTGGATCATCACCTTTTTGCTGGTAGCCGGATTGCTCGCCTACTCCATTCATCTCTATAAATCGGAATCTTGGCTTTCCAAAAATCGAAGGCTTGTCATGGGTGGATCCTACCTGCTGGCCGGGTTGCTCTTGATCTTGATGCTTTTGGAGCCAACCTTGGACATGGTCTCCACTCGTTCGCAACAACGCAATTTGCTAGTACTTCTGGATACGTCGCAGAGCATGACCATCACCGATCAGGCTCCACCGAACGACACAAACCGGACAAAGGATAACGGAACACAGCAAAAAGACTTGAACGAGGTCACGAGACTGGCATTGGCGAAAAAGGCGATAACGGACCCCGAGGAAGGGATAACGGCGAAGATGAGAGACGACTACGCCGTCAGGTACTACACTTTTGGCGATAATCTCGAACCCGTCTCGGATGAGAAGGGAGAAACCGAGTGGCTCGGAGCAAAAACTGCGGAAGCAAACAGTTCGCGGATAGGTTCCGCCATCGAGGAAGCCGTCGCCCGACATGCCGGCCAACCTCTGGCTGGGGTCGTGGTATTAAGTGATTTTGCCTGGATCGAGGGAACGGACCCGAGCCAAGTGGCCCGCAAGATGAAAGCCCAAGGAATTCCCGTTTATCCATTGGCCTTTGGATTGCCATCGCCTCCAGACATCAAATTAAAACGAATCATTGCTCCGGAAGTGGCATTCACAGGAGACAAAATCCCAGTTCGGGTTCAGGTTGAGTCAAGCGGCTTCGATGAACGATCCGTCCAAGTGATCCTGCAAGTTGATGACGAAACCGTCGAAACCCAAGAACTGACCTTGACGGGAAAATCTCAATTCGCGGAATTCCTGTTCGTACCTGAAAGGAAAGCCGGAACGTCAAAATTAACGACATCGATCGAGGCCCTTCCAGGCGAGACCACCGAGGTCAACAACGCCGAAAACCACAAGATTCGGATCATAGACGAAAAGATCAACGTACTCTACGTCGAAGGCATGCCACGATGGGAATATCGTTACTTGCGATGGGTATTGCTTAGAGACCCGCGGCTCAACGTTCGCTTCCTCATGACTCAAGGGGACAAATACCTAGCCGCAACCTCACCGCGACACTTGGGCGCCTTTCCATCCAAAGCCGAAGACATGCTCAAATACGACTTGGTGATTTTGGGAGACGTACGATCCTCCTATTTTTCCGCTGAGCAATTCAAGTGGTTGGATGAGCTGGTAAAAAAAGGTGGTGGATCCCTACTCATGCTGGCAGGCCCCACAGGATCACCCACTACATATGCAGAAACTAAGGTAGCTGAAATGTTACCCGTCAAAATAGGCGGTGCAAGCTGGAGAGGGGTGCCGTCCATGCTTCACCCGGTGGTAACCGCCGCCGGCCTCGACAGCGCGGTAGTTTCACTATCTCCTTCTAAAGAACTGAACAAACGGATTTGGTCTGCCGTACGTCCTCTGGGTTACCTACCCCAACTGGATGGACCCAAACCCGGGGCGACCACCTTGCTTTCCTTGCCGAGCGATGACGCTACCCCCCTATCCTACCCTTTGGTTGCTTGGCAACGCTACGGGAGTGGAAAAACCATGTTCGTCGGCACCGCCGACCTTTGGCGTCTTAGACGCGAGGTGGGAGATCAATATCATGCTCGATTCTGGGGTCAGGCTATTCAGTTTCTCGCACTTTCACGAATTTTAGGCCAGAACAAGCAGATCACTCTGGAAACAGGGCGCAAAGAATATGCCACCGGCGAACGCGTAGAGCTCTTCGCAAATGTTCTCACGGAAGCCTTTGAGCCAGTGGAACAGACCTCTTACTCCGTACTGCTGCTAAAGGAAGGTTCGGGTTCCCTGCCCACGGAACTTGACTTGACTCCCGTACCGGGTACCCCCGGTCTGTATGGTGGTTCGATTCTCGCGGTGGAAGAAGGTCGCTTTGAAATGACGTCTCGGGGTAGCGATCCATCGATTGCCAACACGGTGGAGTTCGAAGTGGAGAATGTTCCTGTCGAGCAACGCGAAAC
>CALBIN010000110.1 GCA_937893275.1 uncultured Opitutia bacterium
CCACGTAACCAGTGGCTTCGCCTATCTTGCGAAAGTAGGTTTCCCGATTGGCCTTGGTCCATCCCGCGTTGGCATGACGCAACTGATACAGGTAATGCACCGTTTGAAGCGGGGCGTTGCAAGTTTCCAGCAAGGCAATGGTTTGGGTCACGGCTCGCTCCGGATCAAGCTGGATGAGCAGCGGGGCGAGGGCCCAGTTAAGCTTGGCCGATGGGTTTGGGTAGAGCGGGCGTAGTTGGTCGAGAACGGCCTTTTTCGTGGCCGAATCGGCTTCGGGCAGGCAAAGAGAATATAGCTGGGCTACTTGGGGGCTCAGGTCCTCGCTCAGCTCCTTTAGCTTCAGTTTGGCCAGCCTTGCAAGAATTGCACCAGATTGCTTTGCATCGGCATGGAGCAAGGCGGTCCAGCCCGTCAGCATAGCTAAGGGATCACCATTTCCGGTCAAGGCGGCACTCCTCCAACGCTCCAAGGGTTGATGCTCCAGGGCGATGCGGGCGGCATAGCGAATGCGCGGGTCGGGACTGCCCAAACGAGGCCAAAGTAAGACCAACTTACCAGCGGAACCATCACCAAGCAGGTCGTCATCGATCTCTTGGCTTGGCTTGCCGTGGTGGAATTCCAGCTTACGGCGGATATCTCTCGCCTGGTTCGAAAGTTCGGAGCGAGCCTTTTGCTGAATCGTGGCGGGAGATGGTTTCCTCTCCGGTCCGACGTAACGCACCCGGTACAGTGCGCTTTGGGTTCTCCGCCCACCGGTGACGAAATACATGGCCCCGTCCGGGCCGAATCCCAAGTCGGTGACGTTGAGCGGACGGCCCCGCAAAAAGACCTCGGGCACACCGACGTAGCCCGCTCCCCGTTCGATCATATGGACGGCCAAGATGCGGCCGTAGGTCCAGTCGAGAACGTAGAGAGCTTCTTGGTAAGCGTGGGGGAAATTGCTTTGGTATCCGAATTTCACGGAGGTGGGCGATCCTTTGCCGATATGGACGCTGGCTTGGGCATTGTCGGGATGATCTGGATAATAAGGCGGCCAGCTCCCAGTGACGGCCCGCCAACCGAAATCGGCCCCACTGGTCAAGTGTTTCACTTCGGTCGCACGGTACCACGGCGTGCCCATGTCGTTTTCCGCGTCGGCGTCGTAGGTGAAGGCTTCGCCATGTCGGTTGAAGGCGATGCCATAGGGGTTGCGCAGCCCACCGCAGAATACTTCGATCTCCTTGCCGTCCTTGTCCATGCGTAGGACGTGGCCCTCGTTCGGTCTGTAGGGAACGCGTTCGCGCCTGAGTGGCGAGGTGCGGTTGGCAAGGTCGGCGGGAATGCGGACGGAGTCGCCTTGTATGGCGTAGACCTTGCCATCGGGTCCCAAGGCCAAGTCGTTGCGGCCATGCCCTACCCCGCCTTCAGATGCGTACAAAGACTTCACCTCGTCGAACTTGCCGTTACCATTGGTGTCCCGCAGGCGATACAAGGCCTTAGAGTTGTTGGCGTTGGCGTAGAGGGCCCCGTGGGCATAGAGCAGGCCGCGGCATTCCTTCAAAGTGTCCTCGATGGTCTCTGCCTGGGTGATCTTCTTGCCGTCCTTGGAAAAGCTGAACCGCAGCAGGCCCTTGTCCTCTCGCCCGATGGTCACCCTACCCTCTGGATCGAATGCGAGACTGACCCAGGAGCTCTCGTTCTTGCCGGCCGAGCGCAACAATTCGACCTCGTAACCGGGCAAAGTCTGGAAGGTAGAGGGATCGGTCCCTTTTGCCGCATTGGAGGCGCGTTTCCATTGGGTGTAGTCGTCGAGGGAATCCAAGATCAGGGTCGGCAGGTTCCACCATGGCTCGCCGGCCAAAGACCCGAAGGAGACAGTGGCTCCATTTGTCTTCCATTTGCTGTTCGTGAAGAGGGAGCCGTTTTTGCCCTTGGCATCCGTCCAGTCCAACTGCAGGGCGACTGCGGGAGCGTCGTTTACTGAGACTGCAGTAAGCGAGAGCATGTTCTCGCCCTTTTGCAGCAACGAAATCACTTCCCGGTCAACCAGTGGTCCGTGGGCCGGCACTTGGTCCACTAGCTGCCCATTGATCCTGATGGTGAGCGAGGCGCCATCTGCGATGGCCTGGAGTCGGGCTGACCTGAGGTG
>CALBIN010000111.1 GCA_937893275.1 uncultured Opitutia bacterium
TCCTTCACCAGTAGTAATTGCTTTTCTCGGGTGAAAGCTAAAGCAACCTGTGTCTCCCAAAGTTCCGACATGCTCGCCTTTATATTTGGCTCCGAATCCACATGCCGCATCCTCAACGACCCACAAATTATGTTTTTTCGCTAACTCAATGATCGGTGGCATGTCAGCTGAAAGCCCAAACAAGTGGACCGGAAGAATCGCTTTGGTCTTTGAAGTTATCTTTGATTCAATTTGTTGAATATCAATGTTGAAAGTTTCCAAATCAATATCACAAAAAACGACCTTGGCTCCAAGGTGCTCCACAACGTTTGCCGTAGAAATCCAAGTGAAAGCCGGGACAATAGCTTCGTCCTCCGGGCCAAGCCCAAGAGCAGCTAGTGAAAGATGTAATGCGGATGTACATGAGGTAACGGCAATAGATTGTCGAGCACCCGTGAACTTCGACCATTTCTCCTCGAATTCACGAACTTTAGGGCCTTGAACAAGCCATCCTGAACGCAATGGACCAAGAACGGACTCAATTTCAGTATCCGTCAGACTGGTTCTGGCTATAGGTACCTTCAATGGAATTCGCTCCCGTGCGATTCACGCCAATCGATTAGGCGTTGAAGACCCGTTCGCAAATCGTATTTGTAAGTGAATCCAAGATCAGTTGTGGCTTTTATGGGACATCCGATTCGGTTTTGGACCAAGCGACGAGCATCATCCTCACTGTATGGATTGTAGGTGACTTTCAATTCCGAGCCCTTGAGGCCCAAAATAGTGTCACACAATTCCTTGATGGTCGTCTGGATACCAGTCCCCACATTGTAGAATTCATCCGAGACTTCAGATTCCAATGCGTAAACGTTACAGCGGGCGACGTCCTCGACATCGATGAAGTCGTAAGCCTGAGTGCCATCGCCATTGATGGTCGGAGCTTCATTTGCATCGATCTTGTTAAGCATGATAGGAATTACCCCGGTGTAAGCGGCTGTTTGATCCTGGTGCGGTCCGTATACGTTCATGTATCTGAGGCCAACGTAACTAAGACCATATCTATCGAAATAAGCTCGGCACATGGCCTCGCCGGCTATCTTGGTCGCGCCATAGAAGTTCTTATTGTTGTTGAATGGGTGGCTTTCGGTCATCGGCACCTCCGACGCATCTCCATAAACGGAAGCGGACGATGAGTATATCAGTCGCTTAATCTTGTTCTTTACGCATGCCTCCAGAACGTTGAAGGTGCCTTCGATATTTACGTGGAAGGCAGTCCGGGGGAAATCCTTGCAGTGAAGCAACCACATTGCCGCCAAGTGAATGACTCCATCCATTCCCTTCATGGCATCGTTTAGAATGTCGATTTCGCGAACATCTCCTCCGTGAGAGTAAACCTCGCACCGTGGATCCTTCAAGCTTTCCTCAATATTGCTCATTTTACCGCGAGCGAAGTTGTCGAAGACAACCACTTTTCCGACTTTGGTCTTAAGCAATTCGGAAACTACGAAACTTCCAATGAAGCCTCCGCCTCCGATCACAAGAATCTTACTATTCTCTATCTTCATCTTTTTTGGTTTTTCTGGAATTCCTGCGGTGCAATCTTCCGTTAGCGGGAGAATTATAGATGCCGTCTTGAAATAAATTCCCGGCTAATTCGATTCGGCATTAATTTGTTTCCAAAATTCAGTTTTCATAATTGCATCGGCAACTATGCTGTGACCGAGCTTATTCCAATGACCATCAGTGGGAAACTCGAATTTCATGTGGTTAGCCTTGTAATGAGTGCCAAAGGCCTCTGACAAATTAATCCAATCAATTTGAGCGTTGGCGGCAGTTTCAATCAGCTTTTCCTTCATGAGAGCATAGAAACTCGGGTGGCTTTTATCAGAGTCCGAATCATAAATCAGGTGCCTCTCTGCATCTAAAACAAGAAGGATGTTGCGAGGTGGCACTCCAGTAGCCTCAGGTAAAAGACGAATAAAATGATCGATGGATCGGTATCCTAAATCCAGTCGATCCGAGTCAGGCTTACTTTGTGTTTGAACATTCGGTTGGATGTTAAATGCGATTCTTCGTGGATCGACTTCGCAATTATAAAGGAGATACCTGGCAACTGCCGATTGCCTGAAGGTTTTCGTAAGAAAAGACCGTTTGGTCTTTTCGGGGTAGTAGGGTACAGTAACTAGGTCCGCCAAACCTGGAGATTCGATTGATTCAGGAAAAAACGTCAAAGAAGTCCTTCTGCTTCTGGATCTATATTCCAAAAAGCTTTCGTCGAAGTCGTTTGCAACGATGGAAAAAATAAAGTGCTTGGCATCATAACCCTCTCCGACCCATTGTGCATACTTTAGGTAAGTCGAAAGCGGTGAGCCGCTTGCGCCATAGGCATATACACGGCTCTTACCCTCTCCCCGGGTTCCAAGAATACCAGGAAAAGAATCTGCATTAGGCACCTGTAGGGCTTCGACATAGCTATCGCCAATGACGGCAACAAGAGGCAGCTTGCCTTGAGCCTGATATTCGAAATTACTGAAAAAACCAGCTTGGTTCGTTTTCTTTTGGGTCACCATCGAGAAGTTCCAGTTACGACTGAAGGTATGCTCGCGATTGGGTTCAAAACGAGGCACGTAATTCCGGTCATCGACCGTGAGCATGCCAGCGGACTCACGCAAGGGCATGAAACGAAAAACAATTTCCATTAAAGCAAATAATACTAAAAGGCCCAGACCAGTCGACACTAACCGCAAAAGCAATTTTCGAGGTTTGGAATGGGTTTCCATTCCATTTCTTTCTACTGAACCCAAATTAGATTTTTCGGGACTATTCTCCGTATCTAACAAACTTTTAAAACAAGGTGTAAATGAAGGGTGCT
>CALBIN010000112.1 GCA_937893275.1 uncultured Opitutia bacterium
AATCCGAAGGTGGTCGACGAGATACTAAGAAAGAAGCTCGGAAGTTGAGTTAAGGTTCCCTTCAAAGGCTGAATCGTAACACGCATCAAATTGAGATTGAGTCTCAAAAAGCCTTGACCAGAGAGGGGAAATCGCAAAAGTTTGCACACACCACTTACTCGATTCCGATTCGAGGCTTACCGGCAATGACCCTATTAAAAAATCGTTTTACAATATTGGCCTTGGCTTGCGCATGCTCGTTCGCTTCGGCCCAGACCACGGTCAAGGAGACTCGTAAAATCCTCGAGGAGTGGGTGGATGCCGAAAAGCTGATCTCCGAGGAGGATTCAGGTTGGAAAACGGACAAGGTGGTACTGAAAGACCTCGCGGTCGCCCTTCAAGCGGAAATCGAGCAATTGGATGCAAACCTTGCAAAATCGGCAGAGGAGGCAGTGGGAGCATCTCGGCAACGAACCGAGCTGAACGAACGGAAGTTGGCTGCCGAGAAAGCCGCCGTAGAGCTGAAGGCAGGTCTTGTTCAAATCGAACGCGAGTTGCTCCTATCGCTGAATGCTTTCCCTACCCCCATGCTAAACAGGTTGTCGTCGTACAAGGAAAAGCTAACAAATGCCGACAAGCGAAACGCCCTCCCTCTGCGAGATCGGCTGGAAACTTGCGTAGCGATCCTGCAAGCCGCTCATCTCTTTCATGAGTCGGTAAACTTGGAACGTCAGGAATTCAGCCTAGACGACGGAAAATCTCGAGAATTCCATGTCCTCTACTTTGGGATGTCCATCGCCTATTTCGTCAATGAATCGGGTTCGGTTGCCGGTTATGGCATACCGAACCAAAGGGGTTGGCAATGGAAGCAGAAGGACGAGCTCTCCGAAGAGATTCGCCGAGGCGTCGCGATTCGCAACAAGAGAGCGTTGCCAGCCTTTCTCCGTCTGCCGATACCTGCCTTGAAGCCAAAAAGGTCGGAGGCTCCGAGATGAAACACTTCGCCGGCGCGATAGTTTGTTTGCTGGCGGCAAATGCTGCTTTCGGCGTAAACATCACCGATGTTCGAGCAGGCGCCAAACGTGACCTTGACGGTGCCTTGAAACGCCTCGCTGAACTGCGGCAACAAGTGGAAAAAGAAAAACTTCCGCTCGTTCGCGAATTGAACGCCTTGGAACGAGATGCCCGCGAAAAACGCGAGGAATTCGACCGCAGGCTTCGCCTACGGGATAACCGCGATGCAGGTCTTATCGAATTGCGACGGGAAGTGGAAGAAGCGGAAACCGATATGGGAGCGAACCTCGGTTTGTTGCGCGACTACGTCCGTAGTTGGCGGAACGGTCTACCGAATCCTCAAAAAGCACAGTTAGCGGAACCTCTGGCCAAGGCCCTTACAACCCCCGCGACCACATCTTCGGCGGCGGAAGACCTCGCCGCAGAGATTCGGGTGACTCGCCTGTCCCTGAAAGCTCTGCAGGCATCCTTCGGCGGGCAAGTGCTCGAAGGCGAAACCATCGTGCCACCCGAGGGAGCAAGAAAGTCGGGCACCTTCCTGACCCTAGGTCCACTCACTTTTTTTGCTGAACCCGGGGGAGCCGCGGGGATCGTGGAAAAACCGCAGCGAGGAGACGAGGGAGACGAGGGACACCTCTCCCCGGCGCTCGCAAGAAACATCCCCACCGCCCGGCTTCTAACCACTCCCGAGGAAATCGCCTCGGTCGTTCAATTGGCACTTACAGGCAACTCGGGAGCCGAGATCATACTCCCACTCGACCCCACCCTGGGCAAGGCCTTGGTCATGGAAATGGGCGAACCGACGCTGCTCGAAGAACTCGGAAAGGGAGGCATTTGGATATACCCCATACTGGTCTTCGCGGGCGTATCGGTAATCATTGCTTTTTTCAAAGCCATTCAAATTTCGCGCGTGAGAGCACCTGTCCGAGCCGCATCTCTGGAGGGATCCTTTACGGGGCCCTTCGAACAGTTACGGATCGCGGCAAAGGAAAACATGGGCAGAAAAGCCGAAATATTGGAGGAAATTCTATACGAGCGAATCATTGATGCCCAAGTGCGTTTGGAAAAGGCCTTGCCCTTGATTGCTGTCACCGCGGCCACCGCACCCCTGCTGGGACTGCTCGGCACCGTCACGGGAATGATCGATGTTTTTCGCCAGATCACCAACTTCGCAAACCCCGAGAGCAGCGAATTGGCTCGTGGCATATCGGAAGCCTTGGTCACCACCAAGTTTGGCCTCATAACGGCGATCCCCTCCCTGATCGTGCACGCCCTGCTCTCGCGAAGGCTGCAGGGATTAGTCGCCAAAATGGAAACCTTCGCCTCTCGATTGGTGAATCTCGCCGCCAACGGAAACGGTGACCAGCCAAGTGTTGATACGATCGAAGAGGAAACGGAATCGACATGAACCTCTCACCAAGTTTTTGGCAGCAGTTCGTAGACGTATGGGAAAAAGGGGGATCCTTGATGCCCGTTCTGGCAGCGCTTTCCCTCTATGCCTATTACGTGGGGTTCGACCTCTGGTTTCGCCTGCGGGACATGCTGCCTTCGCGAAAGGATGCCAAGGGAATCTCCCTAGTGGCTGCGCAGCCGGAAAAGGCCAAAGGCCGCCTACGCTCCATCCTCTCTTATTGCCTCGAGGCAAAAGGCGACAGCAAGGAAACCCGGCGCAGGTTTGAGGAAACGCGCGCAACGGACGCTTCTTTTCTTGGGCGACGCATTCGCTTTCTGCTCGTGCTCACCTCGGCGGCTCCGTTGCTTGGCCTACTCGGGACGGTCAACGGCATGCTGCTCACCTTTGATGGGTTGAGTCGACAAATCGGTCGCAA
>CALBIN010000113.1 GCA_937893275.1 uncultured Opitutia bacterium
AGGTTGCTGTCGAAATTGCTGCGCTTTTGGCAATCGTAACGAAAGCCGTATTTTGCGTTTTCAACAGCTACGTTTCGAGTGAGGACGTTTCGTCCATTTGCCCACCAGAAGGCGGCTCCGTCATTTGGGTCGAAGGGAAGCTCTTGATCCTTCAGTCTAGGGCCATTGAAAGCCTGTACGCCGAGGTTGCGGTCGAGCAGGTTGAATACTTCCGACCCGTTCTCGAGGAAATAGCCGTGTCCCACCGACTTGTAGCCTACGCAGTCCCGCACAAGTAGGTATTGCGTACCGTGAATTGTGACCCAACGGTTGTGCGAGTCTACTACGGCGGCGCCGAGTACAGCAGAGCCGCGCATGGTTTCGCCGACCAGATGGAAGTGGATTGGGTATCTTCCCAGTTCACCTTCCTTGCCAAGATGAGCGAAACGGGCGTAGCTTATGCCCCCCTTGCTGTGTCGGTGGTACATAGTGTGACCTCGAATTCCATCCGGATCGGCGCTCTCGACAATTACGTTTCGGGATAAATTTGCCACCTCGCTACGAAATTCTCCTTCGCCGGAGTGTTTCAGACTCAGAGGTTTGTCGAGCGTGATGGAGTGACCGTCGATGGCCTTAACTATTCGCTCTTCCGTGCCCACTTCCTCGTCGCGATAGGTACCCATGTTCCGCACTTTCTTGGAGGCGGTCACGATTATCTCATCGCCAACGCGCCAGTCGGAGACATTCTCATTCACGATAATCTTTGCGTCGCCCGGTTGGCAGGTCGCACCCAGTTTAACCCATGGTCTCTCAAGAGGGGAGCCGTGCAATTCCATGCGGGCTGAGCAACAAACCAGGGCAGGTGCATCTTTTTTGTCCATGCCCTCCGAATAGTGGAGGCGAATACGAGCTGTATGCGCTGCGGGGATTGGGTTTTGTTGCGTGCCTACTTCGAGAGTGGGCAAGGTTTTTCCCGGCTGGGCGTTCGGTTCACCGTTTGATTTCAAGCTGTTAAAGTCACAGGCGAATCCACGTTCCGTACAATGGTTGCCTGCTTGTACTTTGAGTAGGCAAACGTTGAGCTCGGTACTGCGGTCGCGGGCGAACCGGAGTGTTCCGGCAACTTGAATAAGGCGTATGACGGGCGTGGTTTTTGCGTCAAAGCGAACCGAGGTGCGGGAACTGATCAACACGCGGTCTCCCGCTTTTGGGAGGCGTTGTGGTTGCCAGATCTTTGGGTTTGTCCAATCACCATCGGCGACCGACTGAACGGAAAACTGGACGGCCTCACGCTGTGCCGGAAGAACGGCGGTAAAGGTGGTGAGCAACAGGAGGATCGAGAGAATGGTCTTCACGGTGTGCCTTGTTTGTTAGGTTTCTTCTGTACCAGATTCCCCTTGACCGTGGCTTTGCGTCCGATGATCTCAAGAGCTTGCGAATTGATGTCGTCTGAGAAGGCGATGTTGCCCGAAGCCTCGGTTGGTTTCTCACTGTTTCGTATGACAAGAGCGGTGCCTAGAAAAGCGTGGACTTTGTTGTCGTTTGCTGAGACTTGCTTGGCTTTCGAGGCGAAAAGGGCATGTCGCCAGTGGTCCACTTCGTTGTTTGAAAAAGTAACTGAAGAGCCTTCCCTTACCCAAGTGGCGAAGTTTGGAGGCCCACCTTTTCGGGGACCATTGCCGTGAAAACGGTTCTTCTCGATATGGGCGGTCCCTTGGAGCAGAACGCCGGCTACGCCACCGCCGTTTAGGTCGTTGTCGGTTAGGGTGGCGGTCGAATTCTCCAGAATGGCTACCAGTGGGGGCATGCCTCCCTTGCGGGACATGACGTTCTTTTTAGCAGTCAGCTTGGAACCATTCCGGATTCCGATGGCTACGAGGGCATTGTCGATAAGGCGGTTATTGATAAGGAGTGCTTCCGCCTGATGGCGAACCCCGATGCCCGATGCCTTGTTGTCCTTGCAGAGGTTGTTCACGATTTTTGCAACTACTCCATGTTCTACTCCAATCCCAGCGGCACCGTTGCCGATGCATTCGTTTCCCACTATTTCGGGATGCGCTTCGTGACGGGCACCAATGCCCGCGAGCTTATTTCTATGGCAACGATTTGAGCGAATGATCGGTCGGGCTTCCTCCTCGGTTCCTATCCCGGCCATATCGTTTTCGAAACAGTCGTTGTCTTCGACCACGGGTCGCGTGTCCTCACCCGTCCTTATGCCAATGCCCGCTCGTCGGTTTTCATAACAACGATTTTTCGTAACGGTGGGAGAACTGCCTTCGCTTATGCCAATTCCCGCTCGGATGTTGTTGTAGCATTTGTTTCCGCGTACCATGGGACTTGCTCCATTGTGTCCAATGCCTGCGTAAAAGTTTTCAAAGCAGACGTTGTTTTCGATTAGTGCGGTGGAGCCGGCCATGGAACCGATGCCACCGCCCATGTTGCGATAGCAGACGTTGCCAATGACGCCGGGCGACACTTTCCGATCCTTTGATCCCGTGATGCCTATGCCCGTGTAGCCGATGTGATGGACGATGTTGTTTTTCACCTCGCACGTGTAACGCACGTCGATGCCAGCTGTGCCGGCGACGCCTATGTGCTCGTGGCTCTGCATGTTCCCCTGCGTAGCGAAATGTTTCTTCCACTTGTCGTCGTCGTAGCGACCCACCCCGGTCACGGTGAAACCATCAAGAGTCGTGTCTGCACCCATAGTGACGCCAGGACCTTTGCCCTTTGGATGGTTCAGGATAGTGACCTCGGCCCGCTTTAGACCGAGTGCGCCCTTGGCGTCGTCTCCCGCGCTCCTGACGATTACTCCTACCTTCAGGACTATGCGCTCGCGGTAG
>CALBIN010000114.1 GCA_937893275.1 uncultured Opitutia bacterium
GCAGGAGAGAAAACCGTGAATTACACCATCGTTGGCTCCAGTGGAAACCTTTCCAAGGCAAAGCGAACAGTCATTGTGACGGAGGATCAGCCTCCCTCTCTTCGCCTGATTGGTGAGGCAGAGATCACTCATCAGATCGGCACCCCCTTCACTGACCCGGGGGCCGAGGTCGTTGACGCCTCAGGAAATATTGTGGTTGAGGCGGAAGTGCAGGTCACGGGAACAGTGGATCCCGGCATGATGGAAAAGCAGATTCTGACTTATGGCCATAGGGACAGCCAAGGCAGGGAACTGGCCCCGGTTGTTCGCCGGATAACGGTACTGGACAAGACCCAAGAGAATGAAAAACAAGAACTCAGATCCAGAATCCTGACCTTGGAGAAAAGACTCGGGCAACTCACAAATGCAAAAACATGGCCCAAGACATTAGTCTCCCTTAGGTCGAAACCAAGAACTGTACGCATGCTTCCGCGGGGAAACTGGCTCGACGATTCAGGACCGATCATGCAACCCGCCATACCCACCTTTCTTGGCAAACTCGACCTAGGGGAAACTCGAGCCACGCGCCTCGACTTGGCCCGATGGATCGCTTCCCGAGACAATCCCTTGACAGCTCGCGTCTTCGTGAATCGAGTCTGGAAACAATTCTTCGGAAAAGGTCTCGCTCGCGACCTCGACGACCTTGGAGCACAGGGGCAAAGGCCGACCCATCCCAAGCTGTTGGATTGGTTGGCCGTAGATTTCATGGAGAACGGTTGGGATATAAAGCGACACATACGCCAAATCGTTACAAGCGAAGCCTACCGACGATCATCCAATCATCCCACCTCCACAAAACTTGATCCTGAAAACCGCCTGCTAGCCCGACAAGGCGCTTTTCGTCTGGAGGCGGAACTCATCCGGGACAATGCTCTCGCCATAAGTGGTCTCTTGGTTCCGAAGATCGGAGGTCGCAGCGTAAAGCCATACCAACCCTCCAACTACTGGTTTCGCCTCTACAACTCGGGAAAATACGTTCAGGACAAGGGCGAAGAACTCTACCGCCGTGGCATTTATACCCTTTGGCGAAGGTCTTTCTGGCATCCCAGCCTGCAAGCTTTCGATGCCCCGCACGCGAAGAATGCGTGGCGGAACGGCCTATATCGAATACACCGCAACAAGCGCTAGTTCTCCTGAACGACCCCACCTACGTAGAGGCCGCCCGCCTCTTCGCCGAACGCATTCTCACCTCCCACACGCAGAATCTCACTCGATTAGATCTAGCCTTCCGGCTCGCATTAGCTCGTCCGCCGAACAATGAGGAAAGACTGATCCTCCAAAAGCTGTTAGAGAAGGAACGTAAGATCTACTCGGAAAACAAAAATGCTGCTCAAGCGCTTTTGACAACGGGCGAGAAACCACACAACGAAACAATCGACCCGGTTGAACTCGCTGCTTGGACTTCAGTGGCCCGAACACTTCTCAACCTTCACGAAACCATTACAAGAAACTGACAGCCATGCAAACGCTTGACAGTAACATTTGTCGACGATCCTTTCTCGGCCAAACAGCAGCCGGCTTGGGCGGGCTCGCCTTCAATTCTCTGCTCCAAGCGGAACAATCTCCAAAGCAAGCCTTGATGAGTTTAGCTCCCAAAGCCAAGCGCGTCATATTTCTCTACATGGCCGGCGGTCCCTCACACTTGGAAAGCTTCGACTACAAACCCATGCTGGAGAAGATGAATGGCCAGTCCATGCCGGACAGTTTCACCAAAGGTCAACCAATCGCACAGTTGCAAGGGAAGAAACTGACCTGCCGTGGACCCTACTTCAAATTCAGCCGACACGGCAAATCAGGTCAACAAATCAGCGATGTTTTTAAACATATTCCGAAGATAGCGGACGACATTTGCATCATCAGATCGATGCACACCGAGGCGATCAATCACGATCCCGCTCATACGTTCATGAACACGGGCACTGCCATCAGCGGTCGCCCGGCCATGGGCTCATGGTTTCTATACGGGCTTGGTTCGGAATCCCAAGACTTGCCCGGCTTTCTAGTGCTCACCTCAACTGGTGGAGGACAGAATCAACCCATCGCGGCTCGCCAATGGCACAACGGTTTTCTCCCCGGACGGTTGCAAGGTTCTCAATTTCATTCCACGGGGGATCCCGTTCTGTACGTTCGTAATCCCAAAGGCGTATCCACTCGAAGTCAGCGAGACGTAATCAACGCATCTCAAGCTTTAAACAAAATTCGAGCTAGCCAACTTGAAGATCCCGAAATAGCCACTCGAATCAGTCAATACGAGCTTGCGTTCCGGATGCAGGCAAGTGTCCCCGAGTTGGTAGATCTGTCCAAGGAACCGAAACAAATACTCAATCTATACGGGACCAAGGGAGCGGATGGTTCGTTCGCAGGGAATTGCCTGCTTGCCCGTCGACTCGCCGAACGAGGAGTGCGCTTCATCCAACTTTACCACCGTGGTTGGGATCACCACAGCAATATTGAAAAGGGGATGTATTCTACGACAAAGCTTGTAGATCAAGGTTCGACAGCACTCATCCAAGACCTCAAGCAGCGAGGAATGCTAGACGAGACATTAGTGGTTTGGGCAGGAGAATTTGGCCGTACGCCAATGGCTCAAGGATCGGGTCGCGATCACCACATGAAAGCCTTTTCGATCTGGATGGCCGGAGGAGGCGTCAAAGGGGGCGTCACATACGGCGAAACCGACGATTTCGGATACAATCCAGCCGTCAATAAGATGTCGGTTCACGACCTCCACGCCACCATGCTATCTCTTACAGGAATGGAACACGAAAAGCTCACCTATCGCTATCGCGGTCGCGACTTCCGCTTGACCGACGTCAAAGGCAGGGTGGTCCGTAAAATCCTAGTCTGAAAATACCTGAATTCACTTCAACAAGATCAAGTAACAGTAACAGGCCTGGAGAGTTTTCGGTTGAAGAAATCTTCGAGCTCACTAATTTGCCGATCCTTGAAATGAAGATTTTTAAAGCGTTTGCCTTGTTGCTCGCCTTTTCGCTAAACGCCCATGCCAAAGAGGTGGACTTCAACCGCGAGGTGCGACCCATATTGTCGGACAAGTGCTTCTTTTGTCACGGACCAGACAAGGAACATCGCAAAGCCAAGCTTCGCCTCGACTTGGAAAGTTCGGTCAAGGACCAAAAAAAGAAATACATTATTCCTGGAAAGCCTCAGGATAGTGAATTGATATACCGCCTCACTACTGACGACGAGGATGATCTCATGCCACCTCCTGACTCCGGGAAGTCGCTTTCACCTCAAGAAAAAAAGCTCATCTCGCAATGGATAGCAG
>CALBIN010000115.1 GCA_937893275.1 uncultured Opitutia bacterium
GGCTCCATGGTCGTTTTCGGAATCAAGGGGGGTGCGGAAGCAGGATCCAAGTTTATCGATAACCTAGAACTTTTCTCGCACTTGGCCAATGTCGGGGATGCCAAAAGTTTGGCCATTCATCCAGCCACGACCACTCACTCCCAGATGAGCGAGGAACAACAAGCGGCGGGCGGCATTACGCCCGAGTTGGTTCGCCTTTCAGTAGGTTTGGAGCATTCCGAAGATATCCTCGCAGACATCGACCAAGCTTTGGCCGTAGCGACTTCTTGACCGAGGCGAGGTGGTCGGTAATTAACTCTTTTCTAAGGTTTCGAGGAGATGTTCCATCAGCTTGTTCGCTTTTACGAACAAGTCCTTTTTCGTGGTGAATTCTTCCGGTTGCTGAACATAGGTTCCAGGCGTTAGGTCATCGGGGCATGCCTCGGCGATTCGAGTGGCGTCGCTAACTCTAAGCTCCAAGTGAAATTGGAGGGCCAGAGCACTTCTACCAGCGCAAAACCCTTGGTTTACGGTGGCTTCGCTCGAAAGCAACTGCTCCGCTCCTTGCGGTATGTCGAAGGTATCACCATGCCAATGAAGGGCATCGAAAGTTTTCGGCAAATTTTTGGTGAATACAGTATTTGCCGCTCCTTTGTGGTTCACGGGAAGCCATCCAATTTCCTTGTGAGGGTTTTTACCAACCTTGGCCCCCATCGCCGCAGCCATCAATTGAGCTCCTAGGCACACGCCTATAATTTTCTTGCCGTTCTTGATTACGGATCGAATCAAATCCATCTCAGGGATTAACCACGGGAACTTAATGGAATCGCCAACGCCCATTGGACCTCCCATGACGACCAACCAGTCGAAATGCTCGAGAACTGGTAGAGCAGGTTCCTCGAAGAGACGGGTGCAAGACAGTTCATGACCTCTTGAGAGGAACCATTCGCTCATGCAACCCAAACCCTCGAAGGGCACGTGCTGAAGCCAATGTATGCGCATGTTCGAGTTTCGGTGTTCACCATTCGTAACAAGCAATGGCTTCGAGTTCACGAACAAATATTTGTCGACCAGAAATAGCGAGGTGGGCCCAACTTGGTTCTTCGGAAATTTCTCGGTTTTCCCTTATCGATAGTTTTTGGGAATTCGGCTCGATGAGGTAGAGAGTGCCGTCTTCATCAAGGGCTAGGATTTCCTTCCCGTTCGATACCATAGACATGTATTTCCCAAAGGACTTTTGACTTATCCATTTGGTGTCTCCGTTCTTCATGTCGATGCAAGTCATTCGCTGTTTCCTAAGATGAATGTAGCAAAAACCATCGATTATTATTGGCCCTGACATATATCCTTCCTGCCGGTTTTGCCACTTTTCACTAACGGAGAATCCTGATGGCGTTTCCGACAAGTCGAACAAGAGGGTTTTGCCGCCGTAGCTGCTTGTGAAGATGCCGTTGCCGAAAATGGTGGGAGTCAGAATGTTCATGCCGCGAAAGGCCTTTATCGGTTGACGCCATAGAACTTTGCCATCTTTCAGGTCGACGCCCGCCAAGTCAGTTCTCGTTTGGACGAGCAGTTGTCGTTTGCCTTGGGGAGAGGCGATAGTGGGGGAAGAAAAGGCACTGCCGTACATGCCACCCTTGTCGGAGAGCGTGCGCCAAATCGACTTGCCTGTTTCCTTATCCAGCTGAACGAGCCCGGATCCAGCCTGTACATACAGGTGGTCACCATCGATTAGTGGGGAACAGACAAAGCCGAAAGCCGGTAGGGGCGCCTTGTATCGCTTCATGAAGTCGACCGACCATTTTTTCTTTCCTGTATCGGCATCGAGGCAGACGAGGAAGTCGCGCATCCCAGCAACATAAAGATTCTTGCCATCGTAAGCCGGGGTCGAACGCACCCAACTTCCGTTTTTCCAGGCAAAGAAGGGAACGCTCATCGATCCGGTCCAACTCGCTTCCCACTTCTGTTCTCCGCTCGCCTTGTCGAAGGCCCTAACGATCTCGTTCTTTCCCTTGCTCTCGACAGTGAACACCAGCTTTTCGGAGAGGACTGGTCCGGGGTAGCCCTTTCCCAATTCCTTTCGCCACGAAAGGCGGAGTTTTTCCTTGGAGATTCCTTTGGGCCAAGGAGATCCCTTTTCGACATAACCATCGCGAGTCGGTCCTCGCCATTGTGGCCAAGATAGGTCGTTGGAGGCAACGGTTGAGGGTTTTGCCTGTAACATTCCTAGGAACAGACTGAAAAGAAGGATTACGATCTTATGACTCATAGTTTTTTAAAAAGATAATGGCTTACCCACCATTCCTGTCCATTTCGAAAACCAAAGGTCTCGGCACAGGCGAGGAAGAAGATTCGCCAACGATGGAATGCAAGAAATGCTTCTTTTTCGGAAAGTTCCTGCTGAAAGAGCTTGAGAATAACATTACGGTTTTCGTCCATGTTGGCCAACCAACATTCAGAGGTTTTTGCGTAGTGTTTGCCGGACCATCTCCACCTCCTCTCCAGTTCGAGAGAGCCGGAAATGCGAAGGAAGAGCTCATCTGCAGGCATGGTTCCACCACTGAAAAAATGTTTCGACATCCAGTCATCCTCGCCCTCGACCTCGAAGGGGTAGGAGGTCGATCGATGGCAAAAGACGTGAGTGAATAATTTGCCGCCGGGTTTCAGCCAAGAGTGAATGCGACTAAAGAGTTCCCTGTGGTTTCGAACATGCTCGAACATCTCGACCGATACCACCCGGTCAAAGTGATTGTCAGTCTCGAATACGTTGACGTCTTCAGTTAGGATATCGAGGTTGGTCAACCCGCGCTCCCTTGCTTGATCGAGGATGTACTTTCGCTGGGAATGGGAGTTGGACACAGAGGTGATTCGGGCCTTAGGGAATTGCTTTGCCATCCAGAGAGAGAGGGAACCCCAACCACATCCGAGCTCGAGAATTTCCATCCCATCCTCTAAGCAGGCATGCTCACAACTTAGTTCAAGAGCCTGATCCTCTGCCTGTGACAGGTCGTTGGCGTGTGGCTCGAAAAAGCAGCAACTGTACTTGAGGTTTTTGCCGAGAACCCGTTGATAGAACTCCGCCGGCACCTCGTAGTGTTGTTCATTCGCCTTGCCTGTGAGGACGGCCATTGAGGAAGAGTCGGAGTCTTCGATATATTTTTCCGCAAGTTCGGCATTGGCCTCGCAGTCTTCAGTTTTACATTGACCAATCCTTTGCCGGCAGAGGTTGCGAATGCCAGCCCGAATTATAAAGTCGGGTAAATGACCACTCTCGGAAAGTTTGATAAAGGTGTCGGTCAGGCTCATGAATGAGATTCCTTGCTTTTGGGAAACCAGAGAAAGAAGGAGGAGGTGCGATCAACGTAGGAGGCATAGGCTTGCCCACTGGCTTCGAGTTTGCGGGCTTCGACGAAGGGGATACCAGTGATTTTGGTCAGAAAAACGTAGAGCATGGCTGGGAGGGCTAGTAACCAGGCCCCCTCATTGGCAGCCCATCCCATGGGGAGATATCCGAGCCACAAGACCCATTCGAAGAAATAATTTGGGTGCCTTGAGTATTTCCAGAGGCCCGTTTCGCAAACATCTGCCCGTTCTCTCTTGGGAGCTTGCTTGAACCGGGCAAGTTGGCGGTCTGCGATGTTCAGCCCGATAAAACCGATAAGCCAGATGGATAACCCGATCAAGTCTTGAGGGGCCAGAGGATTAGGGTTGCGGACAAGGATAAGGAAAGGGGAGGCAAAGAGGACGATCCAGAAGGCTTGAACTTGGAAAAAAAGGAAAAAACCCAGTTTGGCTCGATTACCCATCCATTCCCTTAGGTATGCATAGCGGGCGTCTTCCGCTTTGCCTAGGCAGCGCCCGAGTAGGTGAGTTCCCAAGCGCACGGACCAAAGGGTGACAAGAAACTGGAGTAAGATCAGGCGAGTAGGGTCGGTTTGACCTTGTGACAAATAGAGGAAGGAAAACCCAAGTATGCCTACGCCGTAAGCCCAGAGAACATCGACGTAGGAGGTGTTGTTGATCTTGAGTGCGACCACCCATCCAGCGAACATCACCAAGGACGCCCAAGCCTGACCGTAAAGAAGTAATTCGAGTGTGCTCATTAGGTGGCCTCTTTCAGGGAGAAACGAATATGGAGGTAGCGAAGGACGATGCCCGCGGTAGCCCATTCAGTGGCGATGGCCAACGCGGATTGCCAGTCTTTTTCGAGACTTAGGACGCCTAGCTTATGTCCCGAATAGTAAGCTAAAAGCCCCCCTAGCGAGAACCCGATCATGGATCTCAGATAGTTATCGATGAACCAAGAAAAAAGAGGATGAAGCATGAGCCCGAAATTTAGCCAAAGGGCAACCATCCAGAGCGGAGTTCCCCATAGGTCGGGGTAGGGGGCGAATGCGAGAAATCCTAGTTTGACTACAAGGGCGTCTCCGAGGATGCCGAGTATCGCGCATGCCAAAAGAAAGGGAAGAACTTGTTTGAGGCGTCGTGCCTGCAAGACTCTGGCTAGTACTAGGGCAAGTCCAGCGAGAGGGAGGGCGTGGGGAAAGGAACTGAGGGTTGCGAGCACGCAGGCAAACCAAGCTGCTTGAAAAATCGCCAGATCGATCAGGAAGGAAAATCGTGAGTTCATTTTGGGAAACCCCGGGCCAGCTTGCACTCGGGTTTGGCGAGCAGTAGGTGGATGTCTCCGGTGTAACCTTCCTCGAAACCAGCCTCGCAATAGCAGAGGTAATATTCCCAAGCTCTTCGGAAAGACTCGTCGTGTCCGAGCGCTGCGATCTTTTTTTCGTTTTCCTTGAAGCGTGTGCGCCACTCTCTGAGCGTTTGGGCATAATGATGTCCGAAGTCATGCAGGGCGGCGGGCCGGAGATCGGATCGCTTGACCGCTGCCGCGATCATTGCCGAGGCGGAAGGTACGCAGCTCCCTGGGAAAACACGGGTTCGAATATAGTCTATTTCTTTGAGGTATTGTTCGTAGCGATGGTCCGGCATGGTAATTCCCTGGATCATAGCCGCCCCCTGCGCAGAGAGAAGGTCGGATATCTTGGCAAAGTAGGAAGGAAGGTATTCGTGGCCCACGGCCTCGATCATTTCGATCGAGACAATTCTGTCGAATCGCCCCGATAGCTTGCGGTAGTCCTGCTTGAGTATTCGGATTCGGTCTTCCCATCCGTTCTTACGAATTCTATCTACTGCGTACTGGTACTGCTGCTCGGAAATGGTCGTTGCAGTTAGTTTGGCCTGTGTCTTCTCGGCTATCCTCTGAGCGAAACCGCCCCAACCGCACCCGATTTCCAGAAGGTGGTGACTGGGTTTGATTTCAAGCTGGTCGATAATCCGGTCGTATTTGGCAAGCGATGCTTCCTCCAGTGTTGTCTCGGGGGTGTCGAATATGCCACAGGAATAGGTCATTGTCGGATCGAGCATGAGCTCGTAAAAGTCGTTCCCTAGATCATAGTGGAGGGCGATGTTTTTTCGACTTCCCTTGATAGTATTCTTTTGTCCGATTGCATAGCTCCACCTTGCGATTTTGTTAAGAAAAGTTGCCCAACCACCTTCCATTCCGTCCATCGCTTCTTGGTTCTGCAGAAAAAGACGAAAAAGCATGACGAGATCGGGAGAGGTCCAGCCCCCGTCCGCAAAGCTGTCTGACACGCCGAGCGAACCTCCCAAGCAAGCCTTCCGGAAGAAGGTCTTGTCTGTAATTCGAATTTCGGCGTGAATTTCATCTCTGGAGGAATCTCCCAAGAGAAAGGAATCTAATGGGGTCTCAATACGTAGTGTTCCTTGAGTAATCTTTCGAAGTTGTGACAAAAAGGCATTCTCGAAGAAACCGCCTTTGGTAGATGAGCTCAATGAAATCGCGGATGTTTGTTCAGTTGCTTGCTTGTCCATGCGATGTAGTGCTTGCAGAGTGCTTAGGGTGGGAATGGAAGGGGCAGCCCTTGAGGCGTAAAAGGATGGCGTTCCAATAGATTTGAGTCGTTATGCTTAAAGTGAGGAAAGGAAAGCGCATTAGTGCCCAAGCCAAATTTCCTGAGGTGATCTTTCTGCGTCTAAGATTGAGGTGGGCAGTAAAAAAGACCTCTTTCATCTCCCTAAGGATCATATCGACCCTTATGATTTCAGCTGGTGAACTGAAGCGCCAATCATAGCGAACATCCATCCCAATGAAAGGAGAGACATGGAATTCCTTTTTAAACTCATGTTTACTCGTTTTATTCGCCTTTTCGTCAGAATCATCCCAGCTAAAGACTTTTGCATATCGCTCTCCCCAAGGTGTATTGGTGATCTCAGTCATAATTGCGTGGGGCAAGTTTCCTGCTTCGTCCCATGCGTAGTAAAAGCTGATTGGGTTGAAGCAATAACCAAAAGTTCTCAGATGAGTGAGGATGGAAATGGGCCCTTCAATCGGTCGCCCAAGTTGCTCAGCCATTGTGGTTCTAACAGCCTTCTCCAATGAGCTGGTTTCCTTGTCATGATAATCTTTGCGCCGAAAAGCGGATAGGTTGGGGCGGTCGACTGACCATAGCCAACGGCCCTTGAACACCTCGGGTAGTTCGTCCAGAAAAAGATGGGCCATGAAGAGCTTGTAGCACAAGTCATGCTTCTTCGGGGAACGGCGATGATGACGAACTTCACCAAAGTACAAGCTACTCTTCATGGCAGTTTCTCCCCGAAGGCTTCACATACTCTTAAACCGCTGGATATACCATCTTCGTGGAAACCATAGCCCCAGTATGCGCCACAGAGCGAAATGCCTTGGTTCCGTATGAATTCTCGATGTCTGTTCTGTGCGTCTTTACGCCCTTTGTGGTAAGTAGGGTGAGAAAACTGGAAGTCGCCGTGATGAAGATTGGTTTGTATTCTTTCCTCTTGGTTCAGGGACACGCAAAAGGGTTTTGAGCAGCTAAGTCCTTGCAGGATATTCATGTCGTAAGTGACCGTTGCCTTGCCTGAATGACCCTCAGGTAAATAAGCGTTCCAGCTTGCCCGAGCCGAGTTGCGGCGTGGAAGCAGGGAGTCGTCGCTATGCAAAGATACTAAGTTTTGCTCGTACGGAAAGGCTTCCAACAGATTTCTCTCCTCCCTCATAGGTTGATCCAGTAGCCTGAGAGACTGGTCGGCGTGGCAGGCTAGAATGACTTCATCGAATGTGGCAACTGTTCCATTTGGTAAGTCTAGATCTACTCCACTTTTGGTTCTTACTACTTTTTTAACGGGG
>CALBIN010000116.1 GCA_937893275.1 uncultured Opitutia bacterium
CATTGTCCTGATAATACCCTACGATCGAGCCCCAGCGGGTTCCCACATCGAGAGAAACCCATGCTTCTGCAGTTATCTTTTCGCTTGGCAATTGGTCCGGGGTCATTTCGGGGACGTCCATGCTTGTACTCCCATCGAAACGAATCCCGAAGGCAGAGGTTTCGGAGCGACTTTCGAAAGCACCCTTCAAGTTGCCGGCTACCGAAGAGATTGTCAGGGCGGAAACTTTTTCCTCAGAAAACGACCAATCGTGGAGGGGTTCTGTTACCTTTCCCCAGAGACTGAAATTTAGGAAAAAAGTAAACAAAAACGCACAAGATGAAACTGAATGCTTGCTTAAACTGCGTCTCATTCCCGACTTTTTTAATTCTGGTGATTCCATTGAGGTAGGGAGCATAGAAGCACAGCAAGATCGGGAACTACAAGGCCATTGTTTAAATGCAACAGACTTGTGACAGCCGGAACTACAATCAGATGGTCGTTTTTTTTCCAGATTCATCAATAAGACAAATTCCTTATTGCAATATCATTGCATTAAGGTCATCTAGGATGAAATTTCATGAAGTGTTTTCTTTCCATATGCTGCCTAATTCTTTGCGTTGGGCTGTCAATCTCAGCGGTTTCCCCTGAGTTTCATTCTCTTTTTTTTCATTCCAATGAAGCCTGCCCTCATTCGGATAACTCCAGTCCATGTCATTCTCATGAAGATGAGGAGGAAAAGCAAGGTGATGAACAGGGTTCCTGTCCGGTGCTTCTTTTCAGCAAGTCCTCTCAAGTTTCCCATATCCCCATTTTTTTGCTGCTGCTTGCTCTTTCGGTCGTTCAAGTATTTCTAGAAGAGCCAGACAGTTTTTGTTTTGGTCGCACTGCCATTTCCATGTGGGCTAGGGGACCTCCCCTTTGTGTTTAGATATTTCCTGTAGTGATAGTTTCTCCGGGGTTCCCCCCAGAGCGATTCCATCTTCAATCCTTTTTAGCCGAACGAGGACCAAGTCTTATTCGCAGACTAGGCTTTGGTTTTTCTCAATCTAACTTCTCTTATTTAAATGAAACATTTACCTGCCACACTTATGATTTTCGCTTCCTTTGCTTTGGCTCAGGACCAAAACTTAAAGGAACGAGTTGAGGCACTCGAACCTTTCGTCGTCGAGTCCACTCCTCTCAAAACCAAGGTCGAGAATTCGACCCAAGCATGGAGCGTGCTGGACAAAATCGAGCTTGAAAAAGCCAAGGCCAATACAATCGCTGAAACCTTGGCCAACCAGCCTGGAATCCACCAGTCTTACTTCGGCCCCAGCGCCAACCGCCCAATTATTCGGGGCTTGAGCAAACACCGTATCCGCATGCTTCAAAACGGCGTGAAATCCTTCGATTTCTCGGCGACTTCCCAAGATCATGCCGTTAATATCGATCCCATGTTCGTGGAACGCATTGAGATGCTTCGCGGTTCATCGGCCCTCTTGTATGGACCAAACGCCATCGGCGGAGCGGTAAACGTCATTGACCGGAGCATCCCCACTCGTTCTTTTTCCGGTTCTCCCGGTGCAGTCTTTCGTTCTGGCTACAACAGCGTGAACGATGGTTGGAACGTTGGCGGAATGGGCTATGCGGGCACGGAATCCCTCAGCTTTCAAATCAACGGGTTCAATAGGGATTACGACAATTACGATTCTCCATTCGGCAAGATCGCCAACAGCATGGGAGAAAGTCATTCCTATGGGCTAGGTGGTTCCCGCATATGGGACAATGGCTACGCGGGCATGAGCTTTTCCACGCTGGAAAATGTCTATGGAATTCCAGGCGAGCATGCGGACCTCGAAACCCGTATTGAACTGGAAAGCGACAGATTCGAGGCCCGTTCCGAGTTCAACGTCCCGGGTTCGGACTTCCTGAAAAGCGTGCAATTGACTTTGGGCTACGGGGACTATCTCCACAAAGAAATCGGGAAGGAAGACGAAAACGCCACTGAAATGGAAACGCACGCCACTTTTCTCAGGGATGGAATTGAAACGAGGATTGCCTTCGTTCACGAACTGGGCCCCCTACGCGGAGTATTTGGCTTTCACGGCCTTTTCGACAACCTCAAGATTGCGGGAGAAGAAAGCATCTTTGGCGGGGACGAGGTAAACGGAACCATCGGCGCCATCTCGGGAGAGGATTCTAGCAGGATTGCCTTCTTTCTTACGGAGGAATTCCATCTGGGAGACACCACCCTAGTCAACGCCGGCATCCGTTGGGAAAACCATGATCGCGACTTGCAAGGCGAAAAGGATACCGACGAATCCATTTTTAGCGCGGCCGCTGGCATTTCCCAACAACTCGGCGAAGAATGGACGCTCAGCGGTAACCTCAACTACTCGGAACGTACTCCGGAAACTGCCGAACTTTACAGCTTCGGGCCTCACCACGGCACGGAATCCTTTGATATCGGCAACCCCGCCCTAAAAAACGAGACCGCGACCGGCG
>CALBIN010000117.1 GCA_937893275.1 uncultured Opitutia bacterium
TTTCTACGACGGTTTTAATTTTTTTCATTAACGCATCAACATATCATGATGCGTTGATGCGTTGCAAGGCGCAAACCTATTTTGGTTCAACGATTGGCTCGGGTGGCGGCCAAGGCGTTGCGAACCGATTCGAGATAGCGGCCGACATTGTCGCGCGGCCTCACGAATTGGGCTCGCTCAAGCAGTTCTACGGCTTCCTCGTACTTCCGTGACTCGACTTTCATCCTCGCGTGCTCCACGGCGGCGTCAGCCTCATATTCCTTAACCTTGGCAGCTCTCTCGAAGTTTATGGCGGCGGTAGCGTGATCTCCCTCCTTCCATGCCAATCGTCCAAGCAGGAGGAGTGCTCTGCCGTCGAGTGGGTTCTTGCTGAGTATGTCGTGTAGGATTTTCGCCGCCCGGGCTTCTTGCCCCGTAGTCAAGAGCACCTTCGCCTTGAGCGACAGGAGACGCAGGTCTTCTTCTTCGCTAAGGCCTTGAGCGAATTTTTGCTCGATGCGCTCAAGGTACTCGAAGGCGGCCTTATAGGAGCCCCGATCAATTAGGATGGCGGCGACTCGCATGAAGCGATCGGGTGAAAGGTTGCCCTGTTTTTGAAGCGCTTCCTGATAGTCGTCGAGGGAAAGGCTGTGGAGATCGAGATTGTGATATACGTCTCCAAGCAGCAGCAGACCGTTGAGATCGAGTTGATCCATTCGGCGAAGGATTTCTAGGGCCACGGCTGCTTTCTTGGGCTTGTCCAGTGCGATCAGAGCGTTGGCACGGGCTCTATGGCAAAAAACGTCGCCGGGGGCTCGCTCAAGCAGTTCGTCCAAGAGGGCTAGGGCCTCGCGATGGCGATCCGTGGCCAGCAGGCAATTGACCAATCCGTTGCGAGCTTCCTTGTTTTCAGGCACGCGGAGGATGGCCATGCGATAAGCGTTTTCTGCCGAGACGTAACGTTCCAGCGCGTAGTGGCAGTAACCGAGCGCAACGAAGGTGACGCCGTCGCCTTCCCCGAGGGAAAGGGCTTTGGCTAGGTGTTCGGCGGCATCATCGAAATCCCCTTGTCTAATCAGTACGTATCCGAGATTCTTATGGGCTCTGAGGAAGTTCGGGAATTTCCGAATGGCCTGTTCGTACCCGCCTGCCGCACGACCGAGGCGATCCGATTGAAAATGCATGGTGGCGAGGGCGAAGTCGAGGGCGGCGCTGGACTCGAGGCTCATCTTGCCTGTCAGATAGGTGATGGCTTCCTGCAGGTCTTTCTGAGCCTTCGCAACGACTTCCCCTATCATTTGTTGCTCGGCTCTGGTGACCTTGGGCTCGACTTCCGTTCTGAATCCGTAGTCGCCCATGAAGCTCCGGACAAACTCCGGGCTGGTCCAGAAATCCCTGGTGAGCCGATGTTCGGGTGCGGCGAACAATTTCGCCGAGACGATGATCTGGGCAACGACCAGTGACCATTGAAGAAAACGCTTCATTCTTCCGAAAGCTTGAATTCCAAGGGGAGAAAAAACTGTACTTTCACGGGCTTTCCGTTTCGCAAGGGAGGTTCGTAGGTCGATTCTTCCGCCGCCCTTATGGAGGGTTCCACGAAGTCGGGATGGCTCGAACTGATGAGCTCCTGAACCTTCACGACGCCTCTTTCGTCGATCAATACGAGAAGCTTTACCTTGCCTTCGAGACCACGCCGCAAAAGGTGACCGGGATAGCGTAGGCGACCACGATTCAATACGCTCGGGATGCGGTCGAGTTCGTGAAGCTTGAACACGAATTCACCTCCTACGTCACCCGGGGCGAGGTCGAAATCTCTCATCGCGAAAACCGCTCGAAAATCTCCGGGGCCCACCTCCAAAGAGGTTTCCAGTTGTTCCAGCGTCAGCACTTGCTTGGGCGGCGTAAGCTCAAGAGGCTTCATGTTCTTGCTGGTTTTTTCCTCCAGGCGTTGTTCGATCACAGGCTTTTTCGGCGGTGGCTTGGGGACGTCTACCCAATCGACCTCGCGTACCATCCATTCGTCGCCGCGAACGTATTCCGACAACGGAAGAAGCCCGAACAAAAGCAAGGTGGTGACTACGGCAAGGCCAAGGCTACGGCCTGAAAAAGCTACTTCGGCCTTTTCTTTCGGGAGGCTTTCTTGACTTGTTTTCTTGGGCGGAGCACTCATCAGTTGATGGTTGATATTATCGCCGACAGTTTTACGGTCTTGGCACCAGCAAGCATGGCTTGATCCATTACCCGTGTGGCCAGTCCCGCCTTGGACCCTTGTTCGACCAACAGGATGACCGGTTTGGCTTTTTTTGCCGATGCCGCCCTCACCACGGGGGTGACGCCCGCGAGCCCGATCTCGGCGTCTCCGTTGAGGATTCGTCCCTCGGCAGTCAATTGAAAGGTGATCGGTGGCTCTAGTTTGCGAGTGGGGTCTGCCGTGTCTCGGTGTTTTGGGGTGAGACCAATTTCATTCACGAACGAAGTGGCCACGATGAAAAAGATCAGGAGGATGAAGACCATGTCGATAAGCGGGGAAACGTTTATCTCCACGGAATCGGCGGTGAAACTGTTGAGCCTTCTTTTCATCTTGGCTTTCTCGTGGCTATGGAAACGGTGGCTCCCGCCTTCTTGCCTTCTCGAGCCACTTCGGCGAGCCTGCTGGCATCCGCATCCTGATCGACCTGTATGATTACAGGAGCATCCACTTCTCGCCTTAGGCTTTCCACCAAGGGGCGAACCTGATCGATGGCAATTTTGTCTCCCGCATAATGGAGGGAATTGTCTGCGGTCAGGGCGAATAGAATGGCGTTCTTTTGCAAGGACTCGGCGGACACGGCTCGAGGGCGAACCACTTCCTCCCCGGGAACCTTTACGAAGGACGCGGAAACGATGAAAAAGATCAGCAAGATGAAGAAACCAATAAAGAAGCCAGCACCTCCGTGGTCTG
>CALBIN010000118.1 GCA_937893275.1 uncultured Opitutia bacterium
TGTTGACCAACGAAATTCTTGCATGGTTCGGTAACATATCAGGATTGGGAGCGGGAACCTTGAACGAATGGATTCGTGAGACCAGTGGTCAACGATTTGAAAACTTGAGCTTAGAGGCTATTTTTGGTGTGCTCTTTGCACCCTTAGCTTGGTTGATCGGCGTGAGCGCCGGCGAGATTCTCGAGGTGGGTCAACTTATTGGGGTCAAAATCTTCGCGACTGAGTTCTTTGCTTACATGGAGCTTTCGGAAATGAAAGCTCATGGCCTAAGTGAGCGTTCTGTTTTTCTTGCTACTTTTGCTTTGTGCGGTTTTGCCAACTTCATGTCGATTGGGATTCAAATCGGTGGCATCGGGGCCCTCGCTCCAGAACGTCGATCAGATCTTGCCGTCCTTGGCGTGAAGGCCTTGATGGGAGGCACTCTGGCGAGCCTCCTGTCGGCAACGGTTGCCGGAATGTTCTTTTCTTAGTAAGATTACCATTAATGAAAAATCTTATCAAATCAGAGTCTCTGGAGATTCCATCGGAATTACCTGCAATGACTTTGCCCGGGGTCGTTTTTTTTCCGAAGGCTATGATGCCCCTCTATATTTTTGAAAAACGATACCGTCTAATGATCGAGGAGATACTCGGATCGCACCGGATGTTCTGCGTTGCTGCCTTAAAGGAGACTGAATCGGATACTGCTGAAGAATTTGAAGAAGTTGCTTCCGCCGGCTTGGTGCGGGTTTGTCGTGAAAATCCCGACGGTACCTCCTTCCTGCTTTTGCAAGGGATTTCTCGAGTAAGGATTTCCGGAGTCGTACGAGAGGAACCTTACCGGATCGTTGCCGTTGAGCCTATTCAGTCAATCATTGAGGCCCCCCTTGCCGAATCCCGCAAGGAAATCGAAAAACTGATTAAGGAGAATCACCAACTGGGAGGTGACGTAACCGACGATATGCTCTCTTTTTTGAACCCGTTGCAAGACGACGAAGCCTATGTCGACCTTGTCGCCTTCACTCTCTGCAAGGAGACGCTGCGAAAGCAGAAGATTCTCGAGACTCTCGAGTTGTCGGAACGAGCAGCCCTTTTACTTTCTGACATTCGCGGTGAAAATGAGCGACTGAGCCTCCTGAAGCAAGCTCTCGGCGAATGGCCGGATGAAGATTTCGATGCCAATTGACATACCTTTTTAGAACGATGGCAAACAAACTTACGGACGAGGAAAAGTCACTTCGTGTAAACAAGTTTCGCCGAATTATCGGCTATCGAAAGTATGCAGGTCTTGCCATCGCCTTGGCTGGTTTGGCTTTGCTTGTCGTAGGCATTCGCGACCTGCATGCCACGCACGGCTCATTCCTCTTGCTGAACGGAGTCATGTTCTTCGGTTACGGATGCTTCATGTTTTGGCAGGCTGCTCGCGCCCAGAAGAATCTGGGAGGGTAGGGCTTCATTGCCAGTCAACCTTAGCTTGACCCAATTGACAAAGGCACCTTCGATTCCTGCTTTAGCTCACGATTCATAAGGCTGGTCAGTGCCGCGGGGGGCGACTTGCCTTCGTAAAGAATGGCTCTGATCTCCGACAGTATAGGAGCCTCCAAACCTTTTGCCTTGCATAGGGAATGGAAGCAGTCGGTGGCAGCGAATCCTTCCACTACGGATCGTTGTTCGGATATAACGGTGGCGGCTTGCTTGCCGCGACCAATACTAAGGCCGAGATGGCGGTTGCGACTCCATTCTCCCGTACAGGTCGCAACAAGATCACCAAATCCACTGAGGCCATAAAAGGTTTCGGGGCGTCCGCCGAGGGCTTCGCCGAGAGACACCATTTCATGAAGGCTGCGAGTAAGGAGAGCTGCCCTTGCATTGTCCCCGAGATCGAGACCATCGCTAATGCCGACGGCGATAGCATAAACGTTTTTCAGGCAACTGCCAAGGCCCACACCGTGAACGTCGTCGGACCCATAGGCCCTTAATGAATCAGAACTGAGGGCTGTTTGGATTTGAGTTTGCAACGCTTCATCCCCGGATGTCGCAACCACGAGTGCGGATGGTTTGCTAATGGCTACGTCGCGAGCATATGTCGGGCCTGACAGATACCCAACGGAGGCTTCCTCTCCGAGTTCTTCACTCAATACCTCGTGAGGCAGAAGAAACGTATCGGGTTCCAATCCTTTGCAAAGAGCGAGGAATGCTCGGATATTTAAAGCGTCTTCACGATACTCCACCACTCGGCGACAAGTTTCTCGAAGAGCCTTGGATGGACA
>CALBIN010000119.1 GCA_937893275.1 uncultured Opitutia bacterium
GCACAAGTCCGCGCCGGACTCCGAGCCATGGCCAAGCGCGCCTTCCGTCGTCCGCTCTACAAGGGTGAGCTGGATGGGTTCGTCCGCATCGTCGAGGTCGAAATCGCTGCGGGAGAAAAGTTTAAGGATGCGGTGAAAACGGCGATGATTGCAGTTTTGTCTTCAAAGAGCTTTCTTTTTATTGCTGAAGGCGATGAACATGCTGAGCGGCACACTCTCAACGATTGGGAAATTGCCTCGCGTCTGTCTTACCTTCTTTGGAGCACGATGCCGGACGAGGAATTGTTCGCTCTCGCTGAAAAGGGTAAGCTGCGTGATCGGTCTGAGTTGCAACGCCAGGTAGTTCGTTTGTTGGCGGATTCCAGGTCCGTGCGTTTTACGAAATCATTTACCAAGCAGTGGCTGCATTTGCGTAAGGTCGGGATGTTTGCTCCTGATAAGAAGATTTACCCGAACTACGATCAACATTTGGAAGAGAGCATGATCGGCGAGTCGCAGGCTTACTTCAAGGAGGTCTTGGATAACGGACTGACGTTACGTGAATTCATTGATTCGGACTGGACGATGATGAACCCGCGTCTGGCCAAGTTTTATGGAGTGACTGACATCACCAAGGATCAATTTCAACGGGTCTCGCTCAAGCCGGAACAGCATCGAGGAGGGTTGTTGACCCACGCCTCGGTTCTTTCTCTAACGTCCGATGGCACTCGACATCGTCCCGTTCATCGGGGCGCCTGGCTATCGGAAGCAATTCTGGGTAACACGCCGCCTCCGCCTCCGGCAAACGTGGACCCTATTGAGCCGACTCCGGTGGATTCACCGAAAGCGACTTTGCGGATGAAGCTGGATGCCCACAAACGCAATCCAAGTTGCGCATCCTGCCATCGCAAGATCGATCCTTTGGGCTTGGCTTTTGACAACTACAACGCAATAGGCGAATGGCGTACGCATGAGCAAGTGTCCGGTATAGGCGATGACCCCTTGGTCGATGCAAGTGGTGAACTAATCGATGGCCGGACATTCAATAACGCCAAGGAATTCAAGCAATTGTTAATGGACGACCTGTCTGCGTTCAATGAGGCGTTTACCGAGAAACTCGCGATCTATGGATTGCGCCGAACGGTGACTTTTGAGGATCGCGACGAACTGGAGGCAATCACGAAGATCGGCCGTGAAAAAGATTACCGCGTCAAGGACATTGTGGAAGCCTTCGTGCTTTCGGAACTTTTCCAGAAAAGATAGCAAAAAGAACTTACTCATGAATATTCAAACTAATAAATGGCATATCAGTCGCCGCCACATGTTGCGTGGGATTGGAGCAAGTATCGCGTTACCTGTCTTGAATTGCATGGGCGCACCCGGTCTCCCGAAACCGACTTCACCGAAACGCAGTGTGTTTCTTTATATTCCCAATGGCGTCAACACCCTGACCTGGCAGATCGAAAAGGCGGGAGCAGATTACGAATTCACCTCACCAATGAAGTCATTGGAGGTGCATCGGGCCGAAGTCTCACCGATTAGCGGACTCCATCATCCAAAGTCACAGGCTCATCACAATTGCGAAAAGATTTGGCTCACAGGCGAAAAAGTCCCGGCAAACGGTGGAGCCTTTCGCAATACCGTCTCGGCTGATCAGGTCATGGCTGAAGCGCAGGGCAAGTTCACCCGCTTCCCATCGCTGGAGATGGCAGTCGAAGGCAGTTCCTTGGCATGGTCTCGTGATGGGATCCAGTTGCCGGCTGAAAGTAGTGTAAAATCTATCTTCAATCGGATGTTTGGAGAGGCACGCGGAGGCAAAGAAGTGGTTCGTCGCCGTCTGGCTCGTCGCGGTAGCATTCTTGACGCGGTGCTGAGTGACGCCAAACGGGTCAATCAACAGTTCGGTTCCGAAGATCGCACCAAACTCGACGAATACCTCACTGCCGTTCGGCAGGTCGAAGTACGAACCGAACGAGCGGATGCCTGGCTCGATGTGCCGAAACCGGAGATAAAGAAATCGGAGTCGGATCGCTTTACCCGGCAACTGAACAAAAGTCAGGTACAGATGTATCACCGCCTCTTTTACGACTTGATGGTGTTGGCCCTCCGTACCGACATGACTCGGGTCATTACCTGCATGATTTGCAGCGAGTCCAATGGCGGAGCCATTCCTGATATAGGTATTTCACAGGGTCGTCATCAGCTTTCCCATCACAACGGAGATCCGGAGCAACTTCGCCGACTCACCCAGACCGATACCTTTTTGGTCGAGCAACTGAGTTATTTCCTTACCCAACTTAAGGAACATCGCGATGAAGAAGGGAGCCTCTTGGATACGACTCAAGTGCTCTGGGGCAGTGGCATGTCCTATGGTCACAGTCACGGTTTGGCGAATCTTCCCACAATTTACGCAGGTGGTAAGAAATTAGGTGTCAAGCATGGTCAACACGTCGATTACAACCTTCCGAAGATTGGGAAATATACCGTAGATAATCCGAACGCACACTACAAGATTCACGGGTCCCCGGTCGATAGCGATGCGAGATTGAGCAACTTGTTCCTCACCATGATTCAACGCATGGATGTCGAATCCAACCAGTTTCAGGACAGCCTGAGAACGATGTCCGAAGTAGTTTCCTAGAGTCAGGTCGCTAAAAGCTAGAAGCCCTAAATGAAGCGAAAAACCTCTTGCCTGCTCTTAATGGCTTTGCTCACGACTTCCGTCGTCATTGCAGAAGAAGAGAGTGCTGCTCTCCCCAAGTTCCGGACAGATGCTGATTCAGACGTCACCCTCCCGTGGTTCGAACCCGTAAAAGGCGAATTCCCGTCGGAAGAGTATGCCCACTATGTCGCAGGTGAGCTTATCGGTTTCGATCATATCGAACGCACGGTGAAACTGCGGGTCGATCGTCAGGACGGACGAGCGGGGAAGGATGAGGCGCTTGATGTTGTGATGTTGCCTTATTCAAGTATCTATTACCGAAACGCGCTGGCTGCCTTGCGCGATATTCCGATTGGGACGCATCTGCACGGTTTGTTCTATATTCGGCCTGAAGAAGATCGATTTTGGGAAATGCGAAACGGTAAGCTTCAGCGGAAGAGCGGGAAGCAAGGGAACGCTTCGGCTGAAGTCGATTTCACTCGATGCTTTCGATTGGAAGATGACTTCAGCTTCTATGCCCGAAAGAATCAAACCTGGAAAGTCGAACGCATCGAGTCTCCCGTAGCGGTAACGGAGGGGAACTTTACAGACCTTTCGCACAGGATCATCAAAAAGAAACTAATCGTCACAATTCAAGGAAAGGACGGTAACCCGTACGGCGAATCGAAGGTGTTTGATTTGATGGACAGTACAACGGTTTTCAAGGGGAATGGATTCGGGGCGCTCGCAGACATTGAGCCGGGCCAGCTGTTGCAGATGAACGTCACCTGGGCGACCCTGTTCGGTCCTGGGCGAGTCACCGACGTCTGGCTCGACGAACGGAGCCGCTCATTCGCCGCTGATCGGCAACTCAAGCGCCATCACCGGCACATTCGCGAGCGTGGATTGCCTGGCTTCGTCACTGCGGTAGAAGATAGGAAGCGTGTCGTTACGATTACGTTTTTCGACTCAGTTGATCCGGTTCTTTTCAAGGAGCTGCCGAATCCTAATCCCAAAGCGCTTGGTTGGCCCACCAAGGAATACAACTGGGGTAACGTTGCGCCGAAGGGAAATATCATCGTCGTGCGGGAATGCCTAATGTGTTACAATCAGGTTAATGATCGCAAGGGCGGAAACATTCTAAAGATTGGCAAAGTACCGGTTCTCCCCGGATGTAGTGGTGTTCAGATTCAGGTGCAATGCGGCATTCTTCTGGAAGGTTTCAGGCCTGGGAAAATCGTGCGCTTCTTCCCCGCAACCTGGGCGGTTGAGCCACTTCCTAAGGAGGAAGAATTCCATGGGCGAGAGTAGGTGCATTCAGCCAACGGCCAAGGTCCGATGTCAATGTGCTCGTTTCCAATCGCTCATGAATATAAAATGAAAACCCTCAGACTCTTTATCACCTTCATGGGCCTGGCACCCGAATACCTGATGGCTGCGCCCACCGTCGGCATCGTCCATGGTGATTACGCGGAGCTGATCCGCGAAGACCAGCCCGCGGCCTGGTGGCGATTTGACGACGGCGACGAAACGGCAAAAGATGCGTCGGGGCATGGGCATCACGGGACCTTCAGGGCAGGCGTGACGGCGACTGAGGGTCTTCCAGGGACCAAAGGCAAGGCCGTGCGATTTAATGGCAGGTCCTCCTATCTTGAAGTCGTGGATCGGAACGGCCTGGACATGCATACGCTCAGTGTCGAGCTCTGGTTCCGCTCCACCCAGGCCTGGAGCGACCGGTTCTGGCCGGGAAGCGCGACCCTGATCTCCACCGCGACCTCTGGACCGGGCAGCGCAGACTGGTTGATCAACGCCGCCTCCCAACGCGGCATCGACGAAGGGCGCCTGCTCGCGGAAACCGGTCCGAAAGGCAAACCGCAGGATCTTTACCTTACATCGAAAGCCAAAGATCCGCTGAACGACGGTCACTGGCATCACGTGGTGCTGACCCGAGCCGAAAACGGCGACGCCAAACTCTACGTGGATGGAGCCGTGCATTTTTCTGGAAACGATAGCGGCGGCAAGGTGTTCAGCGACCGCCCCATCAACATCGGCGGCGAGAAGGTCCATCCCGGCGGTCGTTTTTTCAAAGGGGACATGGACGAAGTCGCTATTTATCCACATATCCTGAGCGGGGAGCGTGTGAAAGCGCATTTTGAAGCGATCGCCAAATACCTTCCGCCCCGCCCGGAAAAACGATTGGTCAAAGCGGTAGCTCCATCTTCCAAATCCAAAGCGCCCGAACCCGAGCCGGAAGAGATCCCGTTCGAACCCTTCACCCCGCTGAGCAAAAAAATCGCGAACGCCTCCGCAAAGCACTGGGCTTATCAACCGCTTCACAAGCCCACAATCCCCCAGGTGAAACAGGCCGGGCGGGTAGTGAATCTCATCGACGCCTTCATTCTCGCCCGCTTGGAAGCCGCTGGCTTAAGACCGGCAGAGCTGGCTGGCGCCTTGACCTTGCTCCGCCGAGCATCCTTCGATCTGCTCGGTCTGCCGCCGGATCCGGATACAATCGCAACCCCGCGGCCGTGGAACGACCAAATCGAATCCCTGCTCGCCTCCCCGCATTACGGCGAGCGCTACGCTCGCCACTGGCTGGACGTGGCCCGCTATGCCGACAGCGCGGGCTACGAGCTCGACAATTTCTATCACCACGCCTGGCATTATCGCGACTACGTCATCCGGGCGTTTAACGCGGACAAGCCCTTCGACCGCTTTATCCGTGAGCAGATCGCAGGCGACCTGCTGGAAGACACGGACGAAGCCAGCCGATTTGCTACCGGATTTTACACCGTCGGCCCACTCGCCGAAGAAGGTGGCATCAAACGGCCCCGCCGGCTGGAGTATCAGCGACTGACGGATGCGGCCGACACCACCGGCGAATCCTTTCTCGGCATGACCTTCGGCTGTGCCCGCTGTCACGATCACAAGTACGACCCGATCACCCAACGCGATTATTTTGCCCTCCAGGCTTTTTTCGCCGCGAGCGAAATCAAGGATCTGTCCGTCGAGGAGACCCAAGGCAAAAATGCCGAGGCCCAACGCAAGGGGGCACGTATGCGCATCCTGGCCAACCGCGGATCGGTTCCGACCACCCGACTCTTCACCCGGGGGGACTACGAATCACCGGCGGGAAAGGTCTTCCCCGGTTTCCCGGATTCCCTGCCGGGTGGTGGCCCCTGCGAAGAGAACTCCGGGGATGATTTTCAACAACGCCGGATACTTCTGGCGGACTGGATCACATCGCCGAAGCATCCGCTCACCGCACGGGTCATCGCCAACCGGGTCTGGATGTGGCACTTCGGCCGGCCGCTGGTGGACACGCCCAATGACTTCGGCCTGCAAGGCGAACCTCCGAGCCATCCCGAGCTCCTGGATTACCTCGCGAGCTATCTGATCGATCGTGAATGGAGTCTGAAAGACCTGCATCGGCATATCATGCAGTCCGGAACATATCGGATGAGCAGTAAGACGTCGGAGGATGCCGCTCGCCTGGATCCAGGGAACCAGTTGTACAGCCGATTCCCCCGCCGCCGCCTCGAGGCGGAAGCGATCTGGGACAACTTGCTCTTCACCTCCGGCGAACTCAATCCCACCCTGTTCGGACCCTCGGTTTTTCCTCCGATTGACCCGGAGGTGATCAAGGCGATGAAAAATGCGAAATGGAAATCGCCTGAGCAACGTTCGGAATGGGCGCGTCGCGGTATCTACGTCGTGATCCATCGTTCGCTGACCTATCCTTTCTTTAAAACCTTCAACGTGGGCCAACCCATTGTCAGCTGTGCGCGACGTGACGCCACCGTGGTTTCACCCCAGGCCCTCAACCTGCTCAATGACCAGATCAGCACGCAACTGGCAACCGCGTTCGCCCAACGGCTCAAGCGGGAATGCGGCGACGACCTTGATGCGATCATCGACCGCGGATGGCTGCTCGCCTTCGCCCGACCGATCAGGCAAGCGGAGCGGGAGTCCACGCAGGCGTATCTCGCAGGCGACGTCAATCGCATCGCCGAATGGTGCCTCGCCTTGTTCAACACCAATGAGTTTATCTATGTCGATTGATTCTGTTTTTTCCCGTCGCGACTGGCTGCGGACCTGCGGCATGGGGGGGGGCATGCTGGCCCTGCAGCAACTCCTGGCGCGGGACGCCCCCGTCGTGAACCCGCTTGCTCCCAAACCGCCTTATTTTGCGCCGAAAGCCAAACGCGTGATCTGGCTTTTCATGCACGGTGGTCCCAGTCAGGTGGACACCTTCGATCCCAAACCCGCACTCAAAAAATACGACGGCAAGAAGCCGCCGGACAGCATGCCGAATCTCAAGCTGCAGTTCACCGAGGTCCGCAAACAGAAGCTGATGGCCAGCCAGTTCAACTTCAGTCGATGCGGCGCATCCGGCATCGAAATCAGTGATGGTTTTAAACACTTGCAGAACCATGCGGATGATCTTGCGGTCATTCGCAGTTGCCACCATGAAGTGTTCAACCACACCCCGGGCATCTGGCTTATGAACACCGGTCACGATCGCATGGGGCGGCCGTCTATGGGTTCCTGGCTCTCCTACGGACTTGGCTGCGAGACGGACAATCTCCCCGGGTACGTGGTGATGAACGATGGCGGACTCAAACCGGGAACCGGCGTCTGGGGGAACGGATTTCTCCCCGCGGTTTATCAGGGCACGAAGCTCAACGCGACCGGTGCCCCGATTCCGAACCTTCAACCGGCCAAAGGTTTCGGGGATCAACGAAGGATGTTGGATTACGTGCGAAAGTTGAACGGGCAACATCGCGAACAACGTGGTTTCGACCCAGAGTTGGACGCGCGTATTGCCTCCTATGAACTGGCGTATCGCATGCAAATGGCGGCACCGAAAGCGGTAGACCTTTCACGCGAGTCGAAGGCCACGCGCGAAAAATACGGCGGTGGCTTTGGCGAGCAATGCCTGACCGCCCGTCGCCTGGTCGAACGCGGCGTGCGCATGGTGCAGATCTACAACGGTTGCGGCGGCGATGGCTGGGATACGCATGGCAACAATCACGACAGACACGTGACGCTCATGCACGGGGTGGACCGCGGTTGCGCTGCGCTCTTGAGCGATTTAAAAGCCCGCGGTATGCTTGAGGACACTCTGGTCATCTGGGGTGGCGAATTCGGACGCACGCCAACCACCGAAGGCAACAACGGACGTGATCACAGCCCGTACGGCTTCAGCATGTGGCTCGCCGGCGGTGGTGTCCAAGGTGGCCAGGTAATCGGCGCGACGGACGAGCTTGGTTTTCGTGCGGTGGAAGATCCCTTGCATGCCCACGACCTGCATGCGACCTTGCTTAAATTACTCGGCATCGATCATGAATCACTCACATGGAAACATCAGGGACTGGAGCGCCGGCTTACGGACCTCTTCGGGCACCATGATCTCGCGGATCGCCTGACCGGGCGCACATAGGACGATTTTTAGAATCTCAGAAAACCCGCGAAGGAACGCATCTCTTAAATCTGGAAAAACCATGAACCTAAAATCGTATATCTTCCTGATCGCGCCACTCGGTCTGGCGACATCCGCCGCGGCTGACTCGTTTCTCTTTCTTGCCGCCGCCAAGGCTTCGGATCTGGTCTCCTATCGCATCGATCCCCAATCGGGCGTTTTGAGCGAGCACGCGCGCCTGAAACTTCCCGGGGTAGGCGGCGCGATGAGCCTGACGCGCGATGGTGAGATGCTCTACGCCCACGCCCACATCAAAGCCGACGGGGAGAAACAGGCCAAACCGCACATCGTTTCGATAAAAAACAATCGCGGTAAACTGGAGCAGCTTCACCTCGCCCCCGTTTCTTTCAGATCACCCGCGTTTCACGTCGATAACACCGGCCGCGCGATCCTCGCTTCCAATTTCGGCGGAGCGATCGGCGTTTGGAAGATTGACGAAAAGCGGCGTTGCACTGGTGAGTCGACGTACGATGAACAAACGGTGCACTACGCGCATTCCATCATGACCGACCCCACAAATCGGTTTGCCTATTCGCCGCACACGAAGGCGAATATGATCTATCACTATGCGTTCGATTCCGAAGCCCGAAGCCTCACACCACTGAACCCGGCAACTACACTCGGGCCTGACAAGAACCACCACTATCATGAGCCGCGCCATTACGCGCATCATCCGACGCTGGCGATGGGGTTTACCGCAAACGAGCGCGGCGGCGGGATCAGTTCCTGGAAGCAAGATCCGCAGACCGGTAAACTTACCTTGCAGGAAACGCTTTCGACCCTGCACCCGGATTGGGAGGGCAAGTCTTCTTTCGCAGGCGCCGACATCCACATCACGCCCGATGGCCGATTTGTTTACGTATCCAATCGCGATGGCCGCCGCGATTTGGAAGAGGGTCAGCCCCATAGCGACAGCCTGGCGGCTTTTGCGATCGATCCCCAAACAGGGAAACTTAAACTGGTGGGGCTTTTTCTAACCGAACGTTTTCCACGATCGTTCTGCGTCGATCCCTCTGGCCATTTCCTTTTTGTGGCCAACGAACTCAGTCACACCTTGACGTCGTTTCGCATTCATCAGGAAACGGGCGCCTTGAAACGCATCGGGAATATTAAAACGGGTAAGACCCCCATTTGGGTGTTGTGCTGGAGCAAGTGAAGCATTTCCTGAGTCGTCCGCGATGGATGGGCATTTTGTGCCTCAAACTTGTCCGCGATGGCCGCGGCGTTCATATGTAGTAGTATGAGCATTGACGCATATCCGGCGAGGGATCGAATGAAGCATGGTTTTTTTCGCCTACGGTTCGGTCAGGCCGATTGCTCAAAACCCCTCCTTCCCGCTGGCGCTTGACGGTTAAGCGCATACCAGTGTTACCAATGCAACGTAGTTATGCGGCGGGCATATTTTTTGGAAAGGATTCTTCATAATGTATCTTCACTGGTTTAGAAAGGTTTGC
>CALBIN010000120.1 GCA_937893275.1 uncultured Opitutia bacterium
GATCTTGGCGCTCCAGTCAGCTGCAGCTTTCGCATCCTTTCCGACCCATTGTCCGAGAACGGTGTTGATGATCCTATTGCGCCCGTCTCCCGCTTCCATCGTATCGGACCATTCCGCCGCGCGCCCGGGGTCTTTTCTTGCAATTTGAGAACCGATTTGCCCCAAAAGAACCTCACGGAAATTTTGTTCGTCACGCGGAATTTGATCGGCCCAAGCAATAGCTTCATCGACTCCAAGTTCAACGTATTTCTGGACGAGATGATTGGAAGCTTGCCAGCGAGCGTTTCCATTCGGAAGTTCAAAAAACATAGCGGTCGCCGCCGCCAAGTCTTTTTCGGCCACGCCTTTAATTACTCCGGCAAGTAGGGGGTTGTCTCCGGTTTGGTTGTCATTGTTGTTCTTGGCCCACTCGAAAGCGGCTTGCGAATCAAGGGAAGCCCATTCAGCCAAAGCTTCCGCTACTGCAAAACGACGTTCGCTTTTGGCGTCTAATTTTTCATTCGCATAGGCGAGAGCTCCAATTGGATCGAAGGTTGCCCAGCTACGCATAAGCAGTTTCATCTCAAGGTGACGACCGTATCCGGTAGGCAGCGCCTCGAAGGCGGCGATAACCAACTTCGCATTTCCCGCATCCATGGCTCGTACTGCATCCAAGTACGCGCCCAGACGTTCCACCAATCCACTGGCCTTCATGGCTCTCCGCAAGTTGGGCGGCAAGACGATGGCATCTTCACTTGGTCCCGAACTTTCTGCTGCGGAAGAGATCGAGTTGTCAGCTTCAATGGCAGACCTGGAAGGAGCGACGTTCGAAGAATTCATTGAGTCGCGATCTTCGGGCGCTTGTAAATCAGGTGCCGATTGTCCCTCGCTTAGCTGAACAGGCACAGTATCCTTTTCTGAAAACCATGTACCTGCCCAGAAGGCTGTAGCAGCGGTGCTAACCCAAATGGAAACAAATAGTATCGGGCTTTTCATGAAAAACAGAATCAAAGAAGAAAGTGAAAGCTTAGACATTACCCTTTTCCTGCCGTCTTTAACAAGCAAACAAGTTCCGGAGGAACGGTCTGCGTGACGAATAAATGACCACTCAATGCTATTGGCCCCTACATGAAAAGTTACCCAGTGCTTCACATGTATTATGGATAATGTAGCACAGGCGAAGCCAAGATCTCGCCATCGTGAACATAAGGAGGAAAGGAATTACCAGAAAGAAATAGGCAGATCACCTATTCCAATTAGGTCGGAAAATTACTCCACTAAACCTGTCGCGTAGTTGTAGAGGTAGGCTCGCCCGTCCTTGTGCTTCAGGAAATAAAGCCATTCCGAGGTGCTTGCCCGGTACAGATAGCGATAGCTGCCCGGATTTGTCCAGAGCCAGCCGTGATCCTTGCTCCAGAGCCATAGTCCGTCTATACCATCCGATTGGGCGTATAGCCAACCGAGCTCGGCATGGTAGAGCCATTCATTCCCATAAGGGAGAAAAGCACCGAACCATGATGAAATGCGCCAGCCTGCTTCTGCTGCCTCCGTATTTTGCCACCAAGCTGAGGTGAACGAAGATTCGGGAACAACGAAATGCTTTGGAGAGCCAAAGTTTGTCCCTTTGGCATTTGTCGCATAGGCTCTGTAATAAAATTGCTTTCCGAGGTCGGGTATGACCGTGCTAGCGGTAAATGTCTCGCCCGAGAGAGTTCCCTCCACGGCAATCGCTCCGGGAGAACTCAAGTCGGCGAACAAGGAATGAGAAAGAAGGAAACCCACATTCGTTACGGCAGAACCGCCATCGGTCAAGAGAAGTCCCTGAAGGACTAACCTTCCATCGGCATCCATTTCGATCGGCATGGTACGGGCAATCGGCGAATACGAAGGGCTGGGGGCATAGTTCGAGTTGTCGTCGTAGAAGGTGTCATTGTTATCGGGATCCGAGTGATTGTGGTCGACGAAGGTTTCATTTCCGTCGGGATAGTTATGTTGGTCGTCCACAAAAGTCGAATTGCCGTCGGGAACGC
>CALBIN010000121.1 GCA_937893275.1 uncultured Opitutia bacterium
TCGTGTATGGTCCTTCCGTCCCCCTGTTGATCGGCGCATCCGAAAGGCCCGAAGTTATCGGCGACAACCTAATTCAGCCCGTTGAGAACTTCGGAGTGAAGGTTATCTCGATGGGGTTACTTGTCGACGAAGAGGCTCCCGTCGTGTGGCGAGGTCCCATGGTCATGAAGACTATCCAACAATTCGCGGGAAACGTTGCTTGGGGAAAACTGGACCTTATGCTGATCGACCTACCTCCGGGAACTGGCGATGCCCAACTGTCTCTTGCTCAAACTCTGCCTTTGAACGGCGCCGTCATCGTGACCACGCCACAAAAAGCTGCCGTGGACGTGGCCCGCAGAGGGGCTCGCATGTTTGAAAAGGTAAGCGTACCTTTGCTAGGAGTGGTAGAAAACATGAGCTTTCTGCTCGACGAGGAAACGGGGACCAAAAGATATCTCTTCGGAAAAGGTGGTGGACCTGCTACGGCGGAAGCTCTGAAAACCCCATTTCTTGGGGAGATTGCCTTAGACGAAAGGATTCGGTTAGGGGGAGACAATGGTATTCCAGTTGTCGTGTCGAACGCAGATGGTCCCGCAGGAAAATCCATCCGGAACATCGCAGAAAAGCTTTGGGAAACTCTGACCGCAGACTAAGCATACGACCACTCGAAAGGCTACGAAAGGGGCTTACTCTCTGTGAATTCTCGGCAAAAACACGCCGGAACCCGGAAATAAGAATTTTAGCTTTTAATTTCCTTGTGCAAAGTATGCCTGCGCAGATGGCGATTATACTTTTTCTTCTCAATGGGCTCCTGCTGGAGCTTCTTATTGCGAGAAGAAACATATCGTGAAGGAGGCTTGCCCTCTTTGCGTGCCTCGGTGCATTCAAGTATAACGGTATCTCTAGCCATGATTTGAGATAAGTTAGATCAACTTGATACTCACGGCAATGCAAAAGACGCAAAAGCTTAGTAGTTGCAAACCGACACATCCTCGCATACATTAAATAAACTAACCTTTTTAGAAATATGGAGATGAACCCCTCTAATTCAGCAGATGTCTTGACCGCAGCCGAAACGGCTAGGCGTGACATGCAGCTTCGTCGTGACGATCAACCCGAAAACGAAGTGCCTGAAAACGCCATAGACAGCTCAATAAAAGTCACTCAAGTACCCAAACCGATTGAACTGACAGGTGAACTGGCTTCCCAGCTTGGCGACAACCCCAACCCGGGCATACCGCTTGAAACCGTTGACAACATTGAGCAGTCGGGCTTGGATTCGACTAGAAACCCCGATTGGGAAACACTCGAGAAAAGCCAGCTTCCTCCCGAACCCGATTCCGGCGAGCTCCACAAAGACGAATACTGGGAAGAACGAAGCGAAGATCGAGAACTTCAAGACAAGGATTTACAGGAAGAAGCCATCCGCGAGGACAGCGAAAGTTTCGATCAATCCGCCCAAATCGCCGAAGATTTCAGCCGAGCCAATTCCAACGAAGTGCTCGACCCTTATTATCGCAGTGGTTCGCACCCATCTAGCCCCCCCTCAGCGGGATCCAGTTTGGACTCCTTTGCCTAGAGATCATGGCCGTGCAACCGCCTCCCAGACGGATCGAATTGATTGGGAACGAGCTAGCCCTAGCATGGCCAGACGGCCGAGAGGATTTTTTACCGGCTCCCTTTCTTCGTACAAATTCTCCAAGTGCTGAAAATAAGGGAGAACCCGACTTGTTCGGCAGAATAAGTGGAGGCACAACACCAAAAAATCCTGCAAGCGTTAGCCTTAAAGGTTTCGACTATGTCGGCAACTACGCCGCTAGATTGGTTTTTTCAGATGGTCACGACTCAGGTATTTTCTCTTGGGAATACTTGAGAGAGATTGCCGAAGAATTTAAAAAGCTTTAAATAGCGATCAGGCCAATCCGCGATCGCTCTGACGGGCGAAGCTGATGATTTCACCGGCGATGCTGCTATTCGCCAAATTTCCGTTTTCCAGCTCGGCAAGAGCTTGCTGACGATTCAATTCGCTCCGATAAAGAGCCTTGTATGTAGCACGTGCAGCCTCGATCTCTTCACTGGAAAACCCCGTACGCTCCATGCCCACTTTGTTGATCGATCGAACCTCGGCGGGGGCACCATCGGCTAACATAAATGGCGGTACATCTTGAACCAGCTTGGCGCAAGCGGCCACCATGCTTTGACGACCCAGTCGACAAAATTGGTGAACGCCCGCATTCCAGCCGATATTCACGTGATCCCCCACCACCACGTGACCACCAAGAGCCGAATGGCTGCTCATGACCAAGTGATCGCCGACTATGCAGTCATGGGCCACATGACTATAAGCGAGGAAAACGTTGTCCGAGCCAATCTCCGTAGCATCCTCGGGGTTTGTAGCTACGTGGGCGGTGACATATTCACGAAACACGTTTCGATCTCCCACCCTAAGCTTGGGCTGACCGCCCTGATACTTGAGGTCGTGCGTCATACCTCCGACGAGTGCGTAAGGATGAATATCGTTCTCTTTACCGAGAACGACGTCCCCCTCCACTGTAGCATGGTGACGAACCCGGCAACCATCTCCTATGGAAGCGTTGGAACCGATGTAGCAGAACGCTTCAATCACGACGTTCTCTCCCAATTCGGCACCCTTTTCTACGATTGCCTGTGAATGTATTTGAGTAGCCACTTCAGAAACGGGAAAAGGTCAAGAAGCCTCACTGGCATCGGCAAGAGCAAACATAAGTTGGGCGGAGGACACGACTTTACCATTAACCCGACACTCGGCGGAAGCGGTGGCAAGTTTGTCACCTCGCACCTTCTCAAGTTTGGCACTGATTTCAAGCTGATCCCCAGGCACTACGGGACGGCGAAACTTCACCTTGTCGGCGCTCATAAAGAAAGCCACCTTTCCTTCCGCTGATCCGCGACGCAGGAGCAACAACCCGGCAGCTTGGGCCATGGCTTCCAATTGAAGTACCCCGGGCATTACCGGCTGCCCTGGGAAATGTCCCGGAAAAAAGGGTTCGTTGATGCTGACGTTCTTTATAGCAACCAAGCTTTCCTCGCCATCAATGGAGACCACTTTGTCGATCATCACGAAGGGAAAACGATGGGGCAGCACATCAAGCACTCGACGTATGTCGAGTGCCGTCTCATGAGCCTCCACATGAGCCTTCCCTTTCTGTTTCCCCGCCGCCCCCGCCTTCTTTTTCCCGGCACCTGCCATACGCTCAGCTAGCTTGGCGGTAATCTCAGAATTGAGAGCATGACCGGGGCGGACACAGACTAGATGGGCTTTTAATGACTTCCCAAGAAGAGTCACGTCGCCAATTACATCGAGAATCTTGTGTCGCACGAACTCGTCTTCGAAGCGGAGAGGTTCCTTGGACAGAATTTTGTCACCCTTGATGACAATCGCGCTATCCAAGCTACCGCCCTGTATCTTTCCTAATTTCAAGAGTTCCTCGATATCCTCGAAAATAGTGAAAGTGCGGGCAGGAGCAAGTTGAGCGACATAGGTCTCAGGATCAATGTCGATGGATAAGTGTTGAACGTGTATGC
>CALBIN010000122.1 GCA_937893275.1 uncultured Opitutia bacterium
TACGAATATCTGGCCACCTCCAACCCCGCATACCGGACTAACGCATCTTCCCCCCTAGCCCAAGCGTTCCCAGAGGTGATCGATCTCATGGTGAGAGTGCTAACCATCCAAGGAGCAAGTGCGATTTCAAGTTTTGAAGATGGCTTGGTCACTGCTCCAGACGGAGTTTCCGACGACGAATACTGGTGGCAGTTGGCAGAGGAAAACTCTCAAGTGTATATTCGTCGAGTTCGGATTCTTGCCACAGGCATTTAGGCATAGATTGCCCTTTTGAGTTCTAAGATTCCGTTACATGCGATTTCCGATATCGCAATGGAGTCAAACCAGTGTGAGCACGAAAGTGCTGAGTAAAAGAACTTTGATCGAAAAACCCACATTCCAAAGCAACCTCTACTATCGATTTGTTGCTAACTAGAAGAGAGTCGCAAGCGGCTTCAACCCGGGTATTGATTAAGAATCGGTGAGGTGTCGTATGGAAAACTTGTCGAAATTTTCTATTCAATTGACGGGATGACATTCCTGAAACCTTTATCAGGTCGGCAATGGTTATTCGTTTTCTAAAGTTTTTACGCAAATAGGACAACATCGCACCAAGACCACCAACCGCGTCTTCCAAGACATTCGTTTCCATATATCTTCGGACGGTACCGATTATTCCTATAACTTCATTGTCAAAGTTTAAAAGGGGAAATTTATTGGTGCAAAACCAATCGGGCAACCCCCGCTGATTAAAGAAAAGTTCAACAATTTGCAACTTGGGTTTTCCCGTACGAAGAATTTCCTCGTCATCTCTACGAAAATGCTGAGCGAGACGAGGAGGGAAAAGTTCAAAGTCATTTTTGCCAACTAATTCCGCTGACGAGGCAAAACCAAATCTATTCCAGAAAGAACGATTTGCGGTAACTAGACGAAACTGCCGGTCTTTAACGAAAAAGGAAATGTCCGCCATATGATCGAACAAGGAAATGAATTGAGATGGCGATGAGCAATTTCGCAGGAAAGAGGCTATCTCAATATTAGTAGACATGGCAGAAATCGCATAAAATTAGGCTTTTTTATCCAAGAATCAAATGGATTTTCATAGTAGTATTAAAAGTGTACCTCCAGACTGCTTTCCTAAAGCATCCCTAAATTCTTAATAGGTAGTTAAGGAGTAAAAGTAATTTCAATTTAAATCATGAAAGCTAAAGCAACCATAAATATACTATCAACAACGCTTCTATTCTTCTTGTTGGTGGATGGCTTATGTGCCGAAAATAAATATTCTAGGCCGAATATCGTGCTGATAATGTCTGACGATATGGGCTTCTCCGACATCGGATGCTATGGCGGAGAAATTCAGACTCCCCATCTTGACGCTCTTGCAGCAAAAGGTCTTCGCTTCTCTCAATTCTACAACACTGCCCGCTGCTGCCCGACCCGTGCGGCATTGCTCTCCGGACTATACCAACATCAAGCGGGGATTGGATTGATGACCGGCGATAAGAAACTACCGGGTTACCGAGGGGAATTTGGGCGTAACGTAATGACGATCGCCGAAGCTATGAGTACTTCCGGATATCGCAATTACATGAGTGGGAAATGGCATGTAACTCGCCATGTCGGGCCAAATGGGCCAAAAGACAACTGGCCCTTGCAACGCGGGTTTGATCGTTTTTATGGAACGATCATTGGAGCCGGGAGTTTCTTCGATCCCGCAACTCTATGTCGCGGCAATACTTACATCACCCCGGTCAACGATCCTAAATACAAACCCAAAACCTATTACTACTCCGATGCCATCAGCGACAATGCGGTGACCTTTCTCAAGGAGCATTCCCAACAGACTGCGGACGAACCTTTCTTTCTGTATGCCGCCTACACAGCAGCCCATTGGCCGATGCATGCTCTCCCCGAGGATATTGCCAAGTACAAGGGAAAGTACGATGAAGGGTTCGAACCGATTCGGAAACAACGGCTAAAACGCCTCAAGGAAATCGGACTTGTTGCAGAGGATATTAAAATGTCGCCTGCTACCGACGATTGGGAAAGGACTCAGCACAAAGACTGGGAAAGCCGAAACATGGAAGTCTACGCCGCCATGATTGACAACATGGATCAAGGTATCGGACGCATTATTGAGGAAGTGAAGCGACAGGGAGAATTTGAGAACACGCTCTTTCTTTTTCTTCAGGACAACGGTGGTTGCGCGGAAGGGTTTGGTCGCTATGCGCCAAGAAATCCTTACCGCGAATACAAACCCATGGGACCCGATGAACTTCAGAGAAAAATATGGCCGCCCATGCAGGCTAGGGACGGACGTGCGCTGAGAGTGGGTCCGGGAGTAATGGCCGGTCCCGAAGACACCTTCATCGGGTATGGTCGCGGTTGGGCCAATGTCTCCGATACACCCTTCCGGGAATTCAAACATTACGCTCACGAAGGCGGAATTTCGACACCCCTTATCGCCCACTGGCCCAAAGGCATAGACAAGAAACTATCGGGCAAACTGGAACATCAACCGGGACACGTCATCGACATCATGGCTACTTGCATAGATGTCGCCGGCGTAAAGTATCCAAAGAAATACGATGGGCACCGACTCGATCCTGTTGAAGGCGTAAGTCTGAGGCCGGCCTTTAAGGGAAAACCCTTGGAACGCAAGGATGCGATCTACTTCGAGCACCATCTCAACTGCGCCATTCGCGATGGAGACTGGAAACTGGTTCGTTACGGACAGACCGGCAAACCTTCAAATTTCAGACCGTGGGAGCTCTACAATATGAGAAAAGACCGTTCCGAGCTGAACAATCTAGCCAAGGAGAATTCGAAAAAGGTAGAGGAACTCACTGCAAAGTGGGAAGCGTGGGCCGTACGGGCCAAGGTAAAACCATGGCCTTGGAAATTCCAAGACGATCAATGAGGGTAATGACTGGACAAGCATTACTTCTCCTTGTCGCCTCCACCTTGGCGTCATCACCATTTATCGGAGTAAAAGCTGCTCCCTTCCGCAACAAGCCGACACCCTAGCCAAATAATCCAGCAACCAGACCCCAGCCACATAAAATGAAAATACATATTCCCTTTCTTGCCTTCCTTCTGGTGAATATCTCATTCAACGGAGCCTTCGCCGACCCTATTCGAGTCCTTTTCCTCGGTCACGAAAGTAAGCACCATAACTCGAACGAGTATTACCCGATGCTGTCCAAGGCGCTCGGTCGGGATGCCATCTATTTCGATTACGTGACCAGCGTTGGAGCGGCTCTGGATGACGTCGCTTACCTTGGTAAGTTTGACGCTCTGTTGATTTACGCAAACCATCCTCGCCTTACGGCTAAACAGTGGAAGAACCTGCAGTCCTATGTCCGTAACGGCGGCGGTTTTGTTCCTGTGCATTGCGCCAGTTGGTGCTTTTCGAACATTCCCGAATTCGACCAACTTGTGGGAGGGCGATTCAAGAGCCATCAAGGATCCAGTTTCAAGGCTCGTGCTGTGAAAAAAGAGCATCCCGCCCTTACGGGAGTCAAAGAATTCGAGGCTTGGGACGAGACCTACTTTCACCATAGGCACAACGAGAAGGGTCGCACCGTCCTCATGGTGCGCGACGCTATGCCCGGAGACCCGCACACCAAGCCCGAGCCGTGGACTTGGGTTCGCACCGAGGGGAAGGGGCGCGTTTTCTACACGGCCTCGGGACATGACGAACGGGTTTGGAATCACCCCGATTTCCACCAGCTCATCAAAAGCGGAATCCTATGGGCGGTTGGCGACAAGGCAAAAGCCCGTTATGAGAAGTTCCTGGCCTCTCGTACCCCCCTGAAGTACGAAAAGCGCGACAACGTGCCCAACTACGAGCGCCGACCCGAACCCCTTCCCTATCAATTGCCCCTCTCACCCGAGGAGAGCATGAAATACACGCAAGCACCTGTTGGTTTTCGACTCGAATTGTTTGCTTCCGAACCCGAGATCATCAATCCCATCTACTTCCAGTGGGACGAACGTGGGCGCCTCTGGGTTGTCGAGTCGGTCGACTATCCCAACGAGTTGAAACTCGGCCGCAAAGGAAACGACCGAATAAAGATTTGCGAAGATACCAACGGCGACGGCAAAGCAGACAAATTCACCATATTTGCCGACGGATTCAACATACCCACCTCGATGGTTTTTGCCCGTGGCGGCGTCATTCTCGCCCATGCTCCGGAATTTCTCTTCCTTAAGGATACCGATGGCGACGACAAAGCCGATCACCGCGAAGTTCTCTTCACCGGATTCGGCGTAGGTGACACGCACGCAGGCCCAAGCAACCTGCGCTACGGTTTTGACAACTGGATTTACGGCACCGTCGGTTACTCTCGTTTTAACGGCGAGGTAAACGGCGAAAAGCACAATTTCGGATCGGGAACCTTTCGCTTTCGTCCCGATGGCTCGGACATGGAATTCCTTCACCAGTTCAACAACAACACATGGGGCATTGGATTCAACGAAGCCGGCGACGTATTCGGCTCCACCGCCAACAACAATCCCAGCTTCTTCGGGGGCATCCCCAACACTGTCTTTGGTAGTCAACGTCGCATGAGCGCCAAGATGATCGCAAATTCGCCCAAGTTCCATCCGATTACCCCGAACATTCGTCAAGTCGACGCGTTCAATGCCTACACCGCAGGTTGTGGACACGCCTTCGCCACTTCCTCCGGTTTCCCGAAAGCATGGCGAGACCGGCGGGCTTTCGTCTGCGGGCCGACCGGCAACCTGCTGGGCATGTACGATGTAAGACCAAAGGAATCGGGCTACGAGTCCGTAAACGCCTTTAGCTTCGTGGCCAGCGCAGACGAATGGTTCTCGCCCATAGTAGCCGAGGTCGGCCCGGACGGAAATATGTGGATCGCCGACTGGTACAACTTCATCATCCAGCACAATCCCACCCCTAACCGAGGGCGTGGCGGATACGATGCCACGCGCGGGACAGGCAACGCCCACGTCAACCCCAACCGCGACCGCCAACACGGGCGAATCTATCGCGTGGCGTACGAGGGGAATTCGGGAGGAAAGATCAAATCCCTTGCCGACGCCAAGACCGCTGCGCTGGTTGCTGCCTTAAGCGACGACAACTTGTTTTGGCGCCTCACTGCGCAACGCTTGCTAGTCGACAAAGGAAAGAAGGATGCTGTTCCTGCCTTGCGCAAACGAGTAAAAGGTAAAGGAGTCGAGGCCATTCATGCCCTGTGGGCTTTGCATGGACTAGGTGAACTCGATCATGATTCCCACCGCGCCTCCCTTATCAACACGAATCCCGCAGTGCGTCGAAATGCAGTCCGTGCCCTCGGCATCGACAACGCGTCGACGCAGTTGCTTTATGACAGCGCTACCCTTGCCGACAAGGACCTCCAAGTTCGCCTCGTTGCCTTTACCAAGCTGGCTGACCTGCCCGAAAGCGATGACCACAAGAAAACGGCCTCGTTGCTAATGAAGCAACCGGAGAACGCAAAGGATGAGTGGCTTCGCATTGCCCTGCAGGCTATTGGTGCCCGGGAAATGAACATCGTGGGCTACGAACGCGGACCCAACTTGCTGCCCAATCCGTCCTTTGAGGAAGTTGACAAAAACAAACTGCCGGTCGGATGGAAGGATCGCACCTACAGCAAGCGTCATCCCGATCTCAAGCACTCCATTGAGAGGCGCAAGGAATATGTACACAGTGGCAAGACTTCATTGCTTATAAGTGCCGAGACTCGACATGATTCCAGCCTGTATGCGGCGGTTAAACTGAAGGGAGGTCGCAAGTATTTGCTGAGTGCATGGATTCGCACGGAAGACCTTGAAGGAACCGGTAATGGCGCGCTCATGGGGATACATGAGTTACAGCACGCGGCGAAAACCAAGGGCATTAAGAAAACGACCAAGTGGCAAAAGGTGGAAACGGAGTTCCTTAATCAACAGGATCGCGCTGTTACGGTAAATTGCCTCTTTGGTGGCTGGGGACAATCCAATGGCAGCGCTTGGTGGGATGATGTTTCCCTCACTGAGATTGTCCCGATTTACAAGGAGAAGACCAAGGAGTCTGTAAAAGGAACTTCATTGGCTGGCGAAAAAATATTCAAGACCCATCTCCTCGCTGGTTGCGTCCGTTGCCATGCGCTCGGCGGCAAGGGAGGAAACGTAGGCCCGGCTCTGGATGGTCTTGCCTCTCGGAAGGAACGTGACTACGTCTACCGAAGTTTGGTCAATCCCTCCGCGGAACTGGCGGAAGGCTTCGACAAACTAGGCGCCAGCCCCATGCCGCCGATGAACATTCTTCTTAACGATCAGGAAATCGCCGACGTCATGGCGTTCTTGATGACCCTTAAATAGCAAATCCATTCAACCAAATATCATGAGTAAGGACATCCACAACATCGCCATCGTCGGGCTCGGCTTCGGAGCCGAGTTCATTCCCATCCACCAAGCCCACCCGAACGTAAACCTCATGGCCGTTTGCCGTCGCAACGAGGAGGAGATGAACAAGGTCGCCGACCAGTTCGACATCGAAAAACGTTATGTGGACTACGACGAGCTCCTCAAGGATCCCGAGATAGATGCCGTCCACATCAACTCCCCCATCCCCGACCACGCCCCGCAGTCCATCAAGGCTCTCCGGGCGGGCAAGCACGTCATGTGCACCGTGCCCATGGCCACCACCATCGAGGAATGCGAGGAACTCTGCAAGGTCGTTGAGGAAACCGGTCTCAAGTACATGATGGCCGAGACCGTAGTCTACAGTCGCGAATTTCTCTACATCAAGGAACTCTACGACAACGGCGAACTGGGCAAGATCCAGTACCTCGCCGCTAGTCATCCGCAGGACATGGACGGCTGGCCCGAATACTGGGAACGCATGATCCCCATGCACTACGCCACTCACGTCGTCAGCCCCTGTCTAGGCATGGTCGACGGGCTCGCCGAGTACGTCAGCTGCTTCGGATCCGGAACCGTGCGCGACGACATCGCCGAGAAAAGCGGCAACAAGTTCGCCGTCGAGACCTGCCACATCAAGCTCAAGGACAGCGATCTCTCCGCCCATGTCTGGCGCTTCCTCTACGACGTCGCCCGCCAGTACCGTGAGAGCATCGACGTATACGGCACCAAGAAAAGCTTCGAGTGGACCCTCGTCGAGAACGAGCCCAGCATCGTGCATGTGGCCAAGCGCCCCGAGGCCGAAATCCCCGAGCAGGTCGCAATCCCCGACTACGCTCACCTTCTCCCCGAGCCCATTCAAAAGTTTACCCAAACCATCGAGGACGCCGACCACCTCTCCTTCGTCCAAGGCGGCGGTCACGGCGGTTCCCATCCTCACATGGTAAACGAGTTCGCCTCTGCCCTCGTCGAGGATCGCGACCCATGGCCAAACGCCGTAACCTCCGCCAACTGGACCTGCGTAGGCATCTGCGCCCACCAGTCGGCCGAGCAAGGTGGCCAACGAGTGAACCTACCCGAATTCACCTTGGGCTGAGTCACGCATCGGAGAACAGGAAGGCCGGTTTACATTAAATTTTCAGACTTCTGGATTGTCATTGCGAGCCACGAAGTGGCGCGGCAATCCAGACAAAACGCGAACGGCGCAACAACCGAATTGCCTCGTCGGGACTAAATCCCCCTTCGCAATGACAAATGCCGAAGGTGGGTTGACTGAAAACTTGACAGATGGTTGACTTACTGCCGTGAGCTACGAACCGCAGTTCACCATTACGCCGCGTTTACTTTCTCTGGTTGAGGAGGTGAGCGCCATGCGCGAGCGCGTGCAGGGAGCGACAGTGGAGTTGGCGTGGGTGCCGGCGTTGCAGAAGGACGGTCGATCGCGGAACGCCCATGCCTCCACCGCAATCGAAGGGAATCCGTTGACCCTGGAACAGGTACGGGCATTGGAGGCAGGGGACGAATCGGTGGGCCCGACGGAGTGTTCCCGGAGGGAGGTATTGAATTATTTCGCCGGGCTTCGGCACGTTGAAAAACAAGCGAACAAGAAGGTGATTCGGCACGAGGATTTGTTTCGACTCCACCGCATTCTTGCCGAAGGGGTGATGGATCAGGGCGAGGCGGGGCGGTACCGGAAGATCAAGGTGCGGGTGGGTGGCTACCTGCCGCCGGAACCAGGCATGGTGTCGGGGTTTATGTTTGAGTTGCTGGAATGGTGGAACCGCAAGGCAGGTGAACTTTCGCCCGTTCTCAGTTCAGCCATTTTGCATTATCGTTTCGAGGGCATCCACCCGTTTGCCGACGGCAATGGCCGTGTGGGTCGGGCGCTTGCACTGTGGGAGCTGTATCGTAGGGGATTCGACACGCACCACGTGTTCTCGGTGGATGAATACTATTGGGAAAAGCGCCAAGCTTACTCCGATGCCCTGCAGGCTGTGCACCGGGAGGGCGAAAATTTGTCAGGCTGGCTGGAATACTGCGCCGAGGGTCTGCGACATACGCTGGAACGGGTCTGGATGCGCATCCAAGCCCTGAACGTAAAACGAACCGGAAAACTGACCTTGCGTCCGAAACAGGAACAGTTGTTGAAACTGTTGCGCGACCAAGGCAGCATGGCGCCAGTGGAAATTTGGGAAGCATTGGGCGTATCCCGACAAGGAGCCATGAACCAGTTGAAGCCGTTGATGGAAGCCGGGCTAGTGGAAAAGGTTGGCAGCAAGAAGACGGGAAGATACAAACTTTGCTCATGAACGAAGTGGAAACCAGAGCGGAGGTGATTGATCCCGCCTTGCGGGAGGTGGATTGGGGCGTGACGCCCGAGAGCCGGGTACGGCTGTTGTCCGCGTCAAGTTCAGCAAAAAGGAACTTGGCAGGCTGAACGGAAACTTCGGGAAGATGCCAAGAAGAACATGAGCGTGTCAGACGAATGGGAATACGAGGATCCGCTAACCGGGGACGACGAAGGAGACGGTTTCGGATTGGGCACAGGCCTCCTGTTCGGAGGTGTCTTGGCCTGGCTCTTGGGAACGGGCCGACGAGCCGAGGAAATCGCCCTCGAGCAGGAAATTGAGGCCTTGGAAGCCGAGGCAGCCGACCTCGGTCAACTGACCGCGGATGAAAAGAACTTCCTCTCGCAGCTTTGGCGGATGGAGAAGGAGCTCGACGAGGCCATCGAGGAAAAGGACTGGGAAAGACTCCTAGTGCTGATAAACGTTTTTCAAGGCGCCATGAATGGCCCATGGAAAAAGTTCCTTCCGGGAAACTATGAATTTTCACCCAGCCCGAAATATTTCTCAGACATCGAGAACTTGATTGGCTCGACCTTTAAGATGGGTCAAGTGGCCAGCGAATTGGATCCCGGGACCAAGATGAAGCCGGCAAGAGTCGCCCAACTCCAAGGCCGCAACCTCGCCGTCGACCTCGACAAATGGGAATTCGTCTTCAAATGAAGCAGTCCCAGAGTAGCTCGGTCAGGGTTTTCGCCAAGGGATCTTGCCGGCTTTTTGGAGGTGGTCCATGAGGGTTCGTGAAAGCTCGTTGGCGACTTTGCCGTTGGGTGGCTTGGGATTCGCCTCCGCCGGGTCGCTCGAAAGGTTTACGAGTTGCATGGGCTCGAAGCCGGTGTTTTGTAGAAGCTTCCATGGGCCTCGCCGAATGGCGTAGTAGGCCCGACCTTGGTAGCGACGATTACCCTCCCGGCGGATCCAGATGAGGGTGCGGTTCGGGTCGCCCTTGGCGCCCTTGAGCCAGATCGGGGCGAGGCTTGCGCCGTCGATCTCGTGCTCCACCTTCACGCCGGCGATTTCGCAGAAGGTGGGGAGAAGGTCCATGGTCATGCCGAGCTCATTGCTGCGACCGGGCTTGATGGTTCCGGGCCAGACGGCGCAGGTGGGGACGCGAATGCCGCCTTCCCAATGGTCTTGCTTGCCTCCGCGAAGCTCTCCGTTGAGGGCGCCGTGGGGCAAGGAACCTCCATTGTCTGAGGAAAAGACGATGAGGGTGTCCTCGGCAATGCCCAGATCCTTGACGGCGTCAAGGAACTTGCCGATTTCGTGGTCCATGTGCTCGACGAAGGCAACGTTGGTGGCGCGCTTCTTGTCGAGCTGGGGCTCGCGCTTTTGCACTTTCTCCAGCCAATCTTTCGGTGGCTGGATGGGAAAGTGAGGGGCGTTGTAGGCGAGGTAGAGGAAAAAGGGTTTCTTTTTATCGGCGGACTGTTCCTTTACGTATTCGATGCCCCATCGAGTAAACACCTCGGTGGCGTGGCCCTTGGGTTTCACCTCCTCCTTGTTGCGACGCATCCAGTTCACTCCGCCACGGAGGTGGGTCCAGTAGTCGTCCATCATGTCGGCGAGAAAGCCGTGAAAGAAATCGAATCCTCGGTCGTTGGGTACGTTGGGCGACTTGAAACCAAGATGCCACTTGCCTACCATTCCAGTGTGGTAGCCTGCCTTGCTCATGAGATCGGGCATTGTGGGACCTGAAGGGTTGAAGTAGCCCCAACTGTCCTTCTCCCACTGGCGAATCACGCCGGGAGCGCCCACCATGTCGGGATAGCGCCCCGTGAGTAGAGAGGCCCTAGTGGGGGTGCATACGGTGCAGTTGGCGTAGAACTGATCCATGCGCAGACCTGCCTTCATCAAGCCGTCTATGGCAGGCGTGCGAATATCCGTTCCACCGAAGGAGGATAGATCGCTGTAGCCAAGATCATCAACAAGGATGCAGATGACGTTCGGCTTTTTTTCCACTCCCGACAAGGCCAGGGAAAAAAGGAGGCAGAGAAGATAAAGGTAGCGTTTCATGAATGCGAGGAAAGCGGTCTTCTTTTAACAGGCAAGCAAAAGCCCCAGCGAGAACGGCGGGGCTTTGCGGAAAAAGAGGTGGAGAAGAACGCCTTACTTGACGAAGGCGTGGAGACCATTGGCATGGAGCGCACTAATAAAGGCAGCAGCATTGAAGTCGCCCGTAACCTCGAAGGTCTTGCTTCCCTTCTTCGCGGTGTGGGCAGAAGCTCCGGCGGTTTCGTTCACGGCTTTGGCAACGGCTTTGATGCATTTCCCGCAACAGAGGTGAGTGCCACCCAAAGTCAGGCTCTTCACCTTTTCGTCCTTGGCTCCGCCTTGACAGTCGATGGCGAGGTCTTTGTTGTCGGACTTCCCATAGTAGCCAGCTTTAGACACACCTGTAAGGGCCTTTTTTACGGATGCCTGATCCCCGGTAATGACTACTGAACCCGCTTTTGCATCGCAGGTTGCAGAAGCTCCGGCTTTCTTGACCGCTTTGGTCACACCGTTTACGCAACCCTTGCAGCAAAGATGAACTCCGGAGAGAGTGACTTTGGTTTCGGCGTGAATAGAGAAATTCGCCGCTGTGAAAGCGAGCAGGATTAGTAATAGAGTCTTCATAGTAACGGTTTTTTAGATGTAATAAAAAGGTGCGATTCTTAACAAATAGACGAAACCGGCGGTCTCGAGACAAATATCTGAAGAACTCACTCTATACTTGATAAATGATAGGATTCGGCACGGAAAACATGTCTTAAAATCGAGTACTTCGGCTATTATAACTATAGAAGGCAACATGCTTTCGGCATAGAAAAACAAACTGGATTGAAACAAACGATGAAACTGCAGGTCGAACAAAACGAAATGGCCAGATCGTCTGTCGATAAACAGACCCCGATCTTTCGTACCACAAGCTGGCGTCCCGTTTCATTTTTTGGGGAAGACCTCGCCAAAAGGAAAACTCGCCGCATCTACAACGGACGCGGCGAGTTTCCCTCTTTGGCTACCGTCATGACTCAAAAAACGGTCCGCACCTCAACTCAATAGGCAATACTAGCCTTTTCACTTTACCCAGAGGCATCGGATGGTCAGTTTGAACAGCTTCATGCTCCTCGACCTCTCCCATCCGCTCGCCAACGGCGTTCCAAGCTTTCCCGGCGACCCTGCATTCGTCGCTACGCCTCATGCCACACATCAGGAGCAGCGTGTAAGCGTTACCAGTTTAACAATGGGTAGCCACCAAGGAACCCATCTCGATGCTCCCTTTCACTTCTATGCCGAAGGAAAGACCATCGATGAAATGCCGCTGGAACCTTTTTTCGGACCGGGTCGACTCATCGATCTTGCACCAGGAAGTGAGCTTGCTCCCAATACCGAACTGACTGTGGAAACCTTCCTTCCTCACGCCGATGCCTTTGAGGCAGGCATCCGCATAATCCTAAGGACAGGTTGGGAAAAACAGTTCGGGAAAGAGACTTTCTTCACCGATTTTCCGTACATAACGCACGATGCCGCCGAATGGATTGCTGGCACGGGGATAGCGTTGCTGGGAATGGATCTCCCTACTCCGGGCAAAGATGCTTGGGGAACACACTTGCCGCTTCTCGCTCCGGACATTGAGATTGTGATAGTCGAGTCCCTGCGAAATCTCGACAGGCTCCCCGAGAAATTTACGCTTTCGGCCTTTCCGCTCAACCTGAAGGGGATTGACGGATCCCCGATCAGGGCAGTTGCAATAATAGAGTAATGAAGCCCATAGTCCAAATTTCCTTAGACATAATTGACCTAGACGAGGCCATTTCCCATGCCCGTATGGCCTTAAGGGCAGGAGTAGACTGGTTGGAAGCAGGAACTCCACTCATACTCGCCGAAGGGATGCGAGCAGTCAGGGCTCTACGGGAACAATTTCCCGAGATTCCAATAGTAGCCGACCTGAAGACAATGGACGGAGGGTACTTGGAAGCGGAAGTCATGGCAAAGGCCGGAGCCACGCACGTCGTAGTAATGGCCCGGGCTCATGAAGAAACAATAAAGGAAGTGGTTAAAGCCGGTGCGGATTTTGATGTAGGAGTCATGGGGGATAATCTTGGATGCGAGGACATGGTAGAGGGCGCTCGCAGGCTAGCCGAACTAGGTTGCGGATACGTCGTTCACCATGTGGGATACGACGAACGCCGGGGCATTGCCGCAAGAAACGAAATCGCTCCAAATCCCCTAGACCAATTGCGTGCAGTTGTTGACGCAGTGGAAGTACCCGTACAGGCAGTTGGAGGCTTATCAATTGAGCAAGCCGTCCAAACACCTGAATACGGAGCTCCTCTCGTGGTGCTTGGAGCCCCACTCGCAATCGATGCGGACTCTTTCCGCGCCGCCGATGGAAACGTGGAGTCGTCTCTACGAATTATTTGCGACAAAGTACATGCCTACGATGACATTCAGGTAGGTCGGGAAAAACAGCAGTAGAAGTATTACATGAAGGCTATAGTCAATTACGCCACAGACTCCGACAGTGTTGAGATACGAGATATCCCTGAACCAAAACCGGGACCCGACGACGTAATAATGGAGGTGGATACCGTAAGCGTATGCGGTTCCGACCTACACCAATGGAAGGGTGGCCATAGTTGGGCAGTAAATTACCCGGTGGTACTGGGTCACGAATTTGCAGGAAGAATCGTTGAACTCGGAAAACAAGTAAGTGGATTCAGAACGGGCGATCGCGTAACGAGTGAAACGGCTGCGGTCATTGATCCTCAAAATCCTCTAACTAAAGAAGGCAATTATCAACTGGATCCGAACAGAAAAGGATTTGGCTATGGCGTGGATGGAGCAATGACTAGATTCGTGAAAGTGCCCGTTCGCTGCCTGCATCAAGTTCCGGAAGAACTGCCTCTTAAAATAGCCGCCGTAACTGAACCATGTTGCGTAGCCTACAATGCCGTTATTGAAAACGGATCAGTGAAACCCGGTGATCGCGTAATAGTACTGGGTCCGGGACCTATCGGTATTTTATGCGGTTTGATGGCTAAGGTGGGCGGTGCGGCAGAAGTCGCAATTACAGGATTACCGAGTGATAAAGCTCGTCTTTCGATTGCAAAAACATTGGGCCTGATTCCCTTAACCGAAGACATCATTGATTGGGCTAGGAAGGAGGATGGTACAGGTGTTAATTTAGCAGTCGATGCTGCCGGTGTATCGGCAACACTCCGAACGGCTATCGATGCCGTTCGACCGGGAGGAAGGATCGCAAAAGTCGGGTGGGGACCGGAACCGATTGAGTTCAGCTTGGATCAACTTGTACAAAAGAACATTTCACTTTTTGGGAGCTTTAGCCATAACCGACCTATGTGGGAAGCCGTCTTGCGATTGCTGACGTCGAAAAGGTTAGACCCTGCTCCATTACTAACTAAAACATGGAATCTATCTGACTGGAGAGATGCATTTGAGGCAATGCATAATGGTGAAATCGTAAAGGCACAACTAAATCCGAAAGAGTGTAATTAGTTTTATTTATTTTTATTTATAATTAAATGATTGATGGGAAAACAGTTCTAATCACTGGGAGCGCGACGGGAATCGGGGAAGCTATGGCCCGTCTCTTTCATGCGGCAGGAGCTCGAGTCGTCGTTCACGGGAAGGACCCGAATGACGTTCGGAGAGTGGCCCTTGATCTAGGTGATCGAGTTCTAGAACGCTCGGATGATTTGTCTGATCCTGAAAGCCCAAAAAAATTAATTGAGGCGACCGTGAACGCCTTTGGTGGGATCGATGCATTGGTAAATAACGCAGCTGTGATTACCCGAAAGGATTTGGACGCATCAGACGCCAATCTTTTCGACAATGATTTCGGGGTTAATACTCGAGCACCTCTTTTTCTGATCAAATGCGCCCTTCCCTATTTATCCAAAGCAAAGGGAAATGTGCTAAACATTGGTTCAATTAACTCATACTGCGGTGAGCGAAATCTCCTAATCTACAGCATGACAAAGGGTGCGTTGCTTACAATGACTAGAAATCTGGGAGACACTCTTCACCGGGAGAATGGAGTTTGTGTAAATCAGTTCAACTTGGGTTGGGTTCTAAGTCCAAATGAAATCAAGTCTAAGATTGCCGAGGGTTTGCCAGACGACTGGCCTGACAAGGTGCCCGCTAACCTTGCTCCTTGTGGGCGCATATTACTTCCTGAGGAAATCGCCAAAATTGCCCTTCCTTGGGTTTCCGGAGAAACACGACCTGTGAGTGGTTCCGTAATAGACATAGAGCAATTTCCCGTCATAGGTAGAAATCCCGTTAAAGAATGATTACGCGACCTAAAATTGCAGTATTTCCCAAAGCCTACATGCAAGCTCTTTGCAAAACTGGGGAAATGAGTGTCGAAGAGTGGATCGAGATGGCGTCTGAACTCCCTATTGATGGGTTAGAATTTTACTGTGGATTCATTGAATTATCCGAATTAAGCAATGCATCTAAATTCCGCAAGATGGTGGAAGATAAGGATTTGTGTATCCCCATGTTCTGCTGCTCCCCCGACTTCACCCATCCCGATTCAGAATTCAGAAAAGAACAGGTCGAAAAAGAAATATCTTGGATAGAAATGACCGCTCAATTAGGTGGTTCTTTCTGTCGTGTTCTTTCAGGGCAAAGGCGTCCTGAACTATCTGAAGACGATGGCCTTCGTCTTGCCGCGGAATGCATCGAATCCTGTCTTCCTAAGGCAAAGGAATTGGGTGTAACCTTAATCATCGAAAATCACTATAAGGATGATTTTTGGATTTACCCCGAATTTGCTCAAAAGATGAGTAGTTTCCAGAAGTTAGTTGATTCCATAGACGACCCTGGATTTGGCGTGAACTATGATCCTTCGAATGCCTTTCTTGCAGGTGATGATCCGATCGAACTCCTTGATTCTGTCCTAGATCGCGTTCTCACAATGCACGCTAGCGACAGATATTTGGCGGAAGGAACCTTGGAGGATCTGAGGCGAGAAGAAAACGTCGAGGGATACGCATCCCGTCTTCGTCACGGCGAAATCGGAAAGGGCTTAAATGACTACGATGCCATTTTTTCCCGACTTGCGGGTCGTAACTTCTCAGGCTGGATTAGCGTGGAAGATGGCGTGGATGGAATGGATCAATTAGCTCGAAGCGTTGATTTCTTGAGAAGGAAAATCGTCAAGCACTGGAAATGAAATCTCTACTGATCTTTTGCATCATCTCCCAATTTTAGTTTTTTCAACTTGGGTCGAATGACAAAAGCACAGTAACCTTGGTTCGGGTTGCGTCGGAAGTAATCTTGATGATAATCCTCGGCAGGGTAAAACACGGGAGATGCCACAATTTCCGTTACAACCGGATCCTCTAGTTCAGATCCAAGTTTCGTCTTCCAGGCTTCTGCCCATTTTTTTTGCTCTTCGTTAAGATACATGATTGTGGAACGATACTGAGTTCCCGTATCGGCACCTTGTCGATTCAAGGTCGTTGGATCATGGCACTCGCCAAATGTAATTAGTAATTGCTCGTAACTGGTTTTAGCGGGATTGAATGAGATTTTTATGACCTCTGCGTGACCTGAATTCCCTGTACATATTTGCTCATAAGTCGGATTTGGTTTAGCGCCACCTGCATAGCCTGAAACAACGGATTCAACACCTTCCAAAAGCTCGAAGACAGCTTCCGTACACCAAAAACAGCCTCCGCCGAGAATAGCGATCTGAGTTTTTTCGGTCGCGATCGGAACAGTTTCCTTTTTTTCGGTTTTCATAGCTTCGTCTTTTTTCGTACCTAGGCAACCTCCAGAAAATATGGCAATACAAGTAAGAAATAAAATTTGTTTCATATACCTCTTATAACTAAGGCTCGTAGACTTCCAAGTAAAAGAGATAGAAAACTTCTAAATATGTTTGCTTCTTTCTAATCGTATCCCCT
>CALBIN010000123.1 GCA_937893275.1 uncultured Opitutia bacterium
CTTCACCAAATACGTCTACAATGACGAGAAGCGAGCAAAGCCGATCTTGTATCCGGTGATAGGACCAAACGACATTCCCATGACCAGGCGATACCCGCTTGAAGAAGCCGGTGAAGGCGAAGCCAAGGATCACCCCCACCACGCTTCGCTTTGGTATACTCACGGGGAAGTAAACGGCATTAGCTTTTGGCACATCGGGAAAGATACGGGGAAAATTATCCATGAAAAGTTCCTTAAACTGGAAGGCAACGTCATCGCCACTAGAAACAAGTGGGTTGATTCAAAGGGGAAGGTTGTGTGCCGTGACGAGCGCGAACTCGCTTTTCACGGTGAAGGCGACGACAGGGCAATCGACGTAACGGTAAAGATTCTCGCCGATTCCGGCGACGTCACTTTCGGCGATACCAAGGAAGGCTCAATGGGAATCAGGTCCAACCCGGTTCTTCGCCTAAAAGGATCGGTCGCCAAAGGCAAAGCGCTCAACAGCGCCGGCGACACCGACAAGGCGCTTTGGGGGAAACGTGCCGCTTGGGTATCCTACTGGGCTCCACAGGAAAAGAAAGTGGTTGGCTTCTCTATCTTCGATCATCCCACCAATCCCAGACACCCGACTTGGTGGCACGCCCGCGACTACGGCTTAGTTGCCGCCAATCCTTTTGGTATCCACAACTTCGAAAGAAAACCAAAGGGGACGGGTGATATGAAAGTGAAGAACGGTGAGTCCGTTACCTTCCGCTATCGTTTTCTCTTCCATGCAAATGACGCCAAAACCGCAGGCATTGCAAAAAGGTACGAAGATTGGGCGAAATAGAACGGGAGACTATGCCCGTAAGGCAAAAATCTGATTTAGCGGGAAATACGGATATTGACCCCGCTTCTACGCGAAAACCCAGAGGAGGTCCCAATGAATCCACCGTTGATGCCGTTTAATGAAACACCTCCTGCAAACGGATTCACGTAAACTGGGGAAGGGCCTCTAGGCAAAATAACAACAGAGGTGTTCGCCGGAATACCATTGGTAAATACAATTTGACTTGGTTGTTGATAAAGGATGGGACCGGATACGCTCGGAAGTCCCATGAAATTACCTCCCATTACCATCGGACCGCCCACGCCGGTTGTAATCATAGAGCCCGAACGAAAGGCAATTCGAGCCTGCCAGTTGTCCTTTACCAAATCAAAGGTCACACCCGTGGTACTGAATCGATTATACCTGCCCGCCAATCGATCATAGCCATTCACCCAAGCTAAAAACGGGGTCGGCCCATTTCCAATGACGACCGGGCGATAGCCAGGACCATACAATATAGTCTGCCCGTACCCAATTCCTCCGGCATTCAACATTTTAATAAGCAACTGGAGATGCCCGGGATATTGCTTGCCATAAATAAAATAGCTTTCCTTAGAACCGGTTTGCCAACGCAACACGTAGGTTTGGTCGACACCGCTAAAAAGTGAGATTGCACTTTCAAATATACGACCATCCTTGCGACGAATCTTTACGATTTCGGATTCCTCATCATAAGAAATGACGGAGGCATCAATCTTTCGCACGCCGTCCGCACTTGTAAAAACCCGCCCGAACAAAGGGGAGGCGAACATGGTCAAAAGAAAAACTGAGAGGAGATGCCTCATAGAGATAGTACATAAGCGTACTATCTCTCCTTTCGCAGGTCAAATGATTATAAAGGTTTTTCTTTGATTGTACCTAAGAGCACTATGAGGTTTCATTTTGGTATTAACTATTTCAACATACCGTCAAAACCCACTGAAAGGAAATCCCGCCGTGTCCAGTAACTTCATAAATTCTGTATTCATCGCCGTTGCCTCGACTGTTGCCCTGAATTCTATTCACGCGACAGAGCCCGCCTTTGGCAAACAGCCCAATGTCATCCTCGTCATCACCGACGACCAAGGTTACGGACCGGTTGGCAAGCATGGACATCCTTGGATCAAGACTCCAAGTCTTGATGCCTTGCACGGTCAAAGTACCCGCTTTGAACGTTTCTTGGTTAGCCCGACCTGCTCTCCGACACGGGCCGCGCTCATGTCGGGTCGTCATCCGATGAAAAACGGGATCACTCACACCATTCTTGAGCGCGAGCGAATGGCCCTGAGTACTGTTACTCTTCCTCAGGTTCTGTCCAAGGCGGGTTATACGTCGGGGATTTTCGGGAAGTGGCATCTTGGAGACGAGGAACCCTACCAACCACACAAGCGCGGCTTCGACGAAGCCTTCATCCATGGAGCAGGGGGCATCGGACAAGCTTACAAATGCTCCTGTGCCGACGCACCAGGGAACAAGTATTTCAACCCAACCATTCGCCACAATGGATCCTTCGTAAAGACCGAGGGTTATTGCACTGACTTGTTTTTTACCGCCGGAATGGGTTGGATTAAAAAGGTAAAGGATGAGGGTAAACCGTTCTTTGCCTATATCACGACCAACGCCCCGCACGGACCGTTCATCGCCCCGCCCTCAAATACAAAGCGTTTTACGGATTTGGGATTTTCGGGGAAGACAGCCGGATTCTACGGGATGATTGAGAATATCGACGAAAACATGGGCCGCTTGATGAAGAAGCTGGATGAATGGAAACTGAATGAAAATACCATTCTAATCTTCATGTCCGACAACGGTATGACTGGAGGTGGCTCGGGACGTGGAAAAGTAGGGACTTCCAAGGGCGGCAAACCCATGGAAGCCTTCAATGCCAACATGAAAGGACAAAGGGTTCTCCTGACGAGGGCGGAGTTCGCGTTCCTTTCTTCGTGCGCTGGTCGGGTAAGTTCAAAGCGGGCGGAGAAGTAAGCCGCCTTGCCGCCCACATCGATCTTTTGCCGACTCTGGCCGACATTGCCGGGATCGACGAATTGCCAAAAGGACAAGTGGAAGGCCGAAGCTTGGTCCCTCTTCTGAAGAACCCGAAAGCCAAATGGAAGGATCGTCATCTCTTTACTCAGGTTGCCCGCTGGCGGACCGGTTCAGAACCGACCGACCATATGTGGAAGGGTTTCGCCGTGCGAAACGCCCGCTACCGTCTGGTTGGAAACAGCCTCTACGACATGGCCAAGGATCCGAACCAAACCACCGACATCGCGGCAAAAGACCCCAAGGTCGTCAAGTCCATGCGAGCTGCCTACGACAAATTCTGGAAGGAAGCCCGCCCCTTGATGGTCAATGAAAAGGCTCCCATGTCCCCTACCCGGCCCTATCACGTTCTACACGCAAAGCAATTGAAGGAGGGCGGCATTCCCAATTGGCAGCCGCCGAAGCTCTAGGAATAATTGAAAGGACACGACATGAGCGACCCACCAAAGCTGACTGCACCTTGGGGAACACCGTCGAACAGCATGTCTCGACGTTCCACCTTTAAGTGGGCCGCCACCGCAGCTGCAGGTGCTGTGGTAACGGCAACCAGCACGACCACTGCAACTGCCGCGCCAAACAAGGCTGACGACCGACGTAGCTCACCGAAACGCTACAAGATGAAGAAGTCCATCAACCAATGGGCCTTTCCCTACCCGGAGCGAATGAACCTGCGGGAATGCATGCAACTGGCCAAGGACGCGGGGTTCGACGGGATCGAATTGAACTACGACTTGGACAACGACCTCTCTCCGAAGAGCGGCACCAAGGAGTATCATGCCATACGCAAGATGGCCGATGACATCGGTATCGCCATAAGCGGTTTGTGTTCCTTTCTTTTCTGGCCCTACCCATTGACCAGCAACGACCCCAAGGAAAGAAAACGGGGCATGGAGTTGGCGAGCCTCATGACCAAGGCCGCCCATGACCTCGGGGTGGAGAACCTGCTCGTCGTGCCCGGAGCCGTCCACAT
>CALBIN010000124.1 GCA_937893275.1 uncultured Opitutia bacterium
GACGGACGCCTGACCGACTCCCAGGGACGCACCGTCGACTTCAAGAACTTGGTGGTCATCATGACCTCCAACGTCGGCAGCCGATACCTCCAGGACAATGTCATCGACTGCGAAATCTCCGAGAGCGTTCGGGAATCCGTTCTAGCCGACCTGCGCGATCACTTCCGTCCCGAATTTCTCAATCGGATCGACGACGTCGTACTCTTCAAGCCTCTCTCGCTCGAGGAAATCACCGAGATCGTCGATCTTCTGCTCGCCGGGCTCAACAATCGACTCGAAGATCGAAAGGTTTCGGTTGCATTCACCTCCGCTGCAAAGAAATGGATTGGGGAAAAGGGTTACGACCCGACCTACGGGGCTCGCCCGTTGAAGAGATTCTTACAGAAGCAGGTCGAGACCCAGCTTGCCCGGGCCTTGGTTGCCGGCGAAGTGGAGGAGGGGAGCGAAGTCACCTTTTCCGTCAAGGAAGACGAGTTGATGATGAAGGTGGGTTGAGTGCGATTAGTTCTCTTCTTCGGGGATGTTGGCCTTCACTCAGTCGACTTAGCGCTGATGCTTTTGCTGAAGAAAATCTTTCTAGGTCATAGACCCATAGACGGCATTCGAAAAAATCAATGGTGCTCCTTCCGTGATCTCTCGAAGACCGTCGACGGAAAACGAACAGGTGGTGAGAACTCCAACGGCCGTTGGAGTGAGCAGTTCCCGTCCAGTTTCTGTGGCTCAAATTTTCATCTTCTTGTCATCGCTCTCGGTGCCAAGAAGATACACGTTCCGTGAAAGGCGGCGGAAGAAAGCCTTGTACTTGTTAATTATTCTAAGGCATTGACGAAAAACAACCTATTGGAAGAACCAAGGTATGGAAGAGCAGGATTAATGATGCAAGACTGCCAGTTTAGGCGGAACTTGATCGTCTTGAATTATATGCTGCAGGGGAGATTCGAGAATTCTTGGATTGAGATAAAGTCTCGAGAATCATGGTTGCCGTCGCCTTGATGGCGGGAACGGCAACGGAATTGGCAAATTGCTTGTAGGCTTGAGCGTCCGATACGGGAATGAGGAATTCGTCGGGGTAACCTTGAAGGCGAGCCCATTCCCGAGGTGTCATTCGACGGATGCCTTCGCGGTTAACTTCACCCTTTATGTTGGTAACGGGGGTGAAGTCTTTCAACCGATGATCGATCACTAGGTTGCGTTCTCGACCCATGCCGCCGATGACGATGGTGTTGGCTACCTGATCGTCGCCGATAATCTCGAATCCAAAACCGTTTCCTTTTCCTTCGTGCCGAACCCGATGAGAGCGAAGAGACTGAAGGTAACTGGTGGAAAGATAGTATCGGGCGGAAACCGAATGCTTTTCCTTAACCTTGAGAAAGGGTGTTTTCACTCTCTGAGGTATGGGATATATAAATTTATTTATATTTAAGTCACTGCGGAATCCGACTACGAAAACGCGTCCTCGTTTTTGGGGAACGCCATGGTCTTCCGCCTTGATTACTTGTGGCGTGGGAACGAAATATCCCAGTTCATCCCTTAGTACGGAGAGAATTGTATCGAGAGTTTGTCCACCTTGGTGACTCATGAGCCCTTTTACGTTTTCTAGAAAAAAAGCCTTTGGTCGTTTTGCTTTGATAATTCGGGCAATGTCAAAAAATAGTGTTCCCCGAGTGTCCTCGAAGCCACGACGTTGACCGGCCAGTGAGAAGGCTTGGCAGGGGAATCCGGCGCAAAGCATGTCATGATCGGGTACTTCCTCGGTGGAGATTTTGGTAATGTCTCCAGAGGGTACTTCTCCGAAGTTAGCCTCGTAGGTCTTTTGAGCCCAGCGATCCATTTCGCTGGAAAAAACGCAATTTCCGCCAAGTTGCTGCATCGCCATACGAAAACCGCCCACTCCTGCGAAAAGATCGATGAATGAAAAGGTCTTTTTACTTTTCTTCGGTGGTGGAAAGGGAATCTTCCGCTTTACGCTTTTGGTTTGTTCTCCTTTATCTTTCATCCGAGCTTCCGCACGGCGTCGCGGATTACGGCCACGTTTATCGCGACGAAAGCTCCTGCGTAGAGCACTGCTGCAACAAGGGTGACGAACGAGAGACCCGATGGAATAGAAAGCTCATAGGATTGGGCTTGTCCGTGAAGAGTTGTTTTGAGCAACCAGGTAAAGAGTAGGCTCGTGCCGAATACGGTCCCAAATAGCTTGAGAAAGCGACGAATAAAAGCGGAAGTCACGATGCGACGAGAAAAGCCAAGGTGCAGTAGGTCTCGGACAGGGGTCGCCGCACGCGTAACGACTAATCGATAACTGGCCGAAAAGGTGGCAACGGAAAGCAGTGAAAGCAGTAGGCCTATTCCTCCGACTATGGAAAATGCCCACTTGGAAGCGTCGTTCAGCAAGTCGTGCTCAGGCAGTTCTCGATTTATCTCGTATCCCTGTTCACGAAGAAAGGAAAGGAGCGCCTCGGTGGGCGCCTCGTCCACTCGAACAATTAGGCGTGAGGGCGATGGCGCCTTTTTTTCTTCTTGGCGAAGCGCCGTGAGTGGACGACGGGCAGCAGGGTCTTTCAAGGGAGAGAACTCGGCTGTGGAGGAAGAGTTGGCATCAAGAACGGTCAGCAACTGTTCTCTCGTTCGCGGAGGGCCGTCCACCGCTCCTTCCAGCCATAGGAACCAGTATTCCGTGACATCCGGTTGGGCATAGTTTTCGTTTGCCCATTCGAGAAAGCTCGCAGGGACGAGTATGCTGTTGATGCGACGGCTGAAGGCTACGAATCGGCCGTTTTGCGAGGCTTCTCGTCTCTTGCCGAGGAAGATTTCTATAGGTATGCCAAGAGCTGCCTTGGACGATAGGGCAGGGTACTCAACGCGTGTTGGGGCAAAACCAAAGTTCCACAGGTCGAGATAGAACTTTGGAATAATGAGCGGCAAATGGGTGGAGTTTTCGTCCCAGTCCCAGTCGTCTGGCTTGGCGTCGATAAATTCGTCGGGCACAGTCTCGAAGAATACGTCTGCCTTGGCGGCCTCGCCCAAGCCCACCTTTCCCGCAGGCCAAATATGGATTTCGACGGGAAAGCGATTTCTTTTGAAGACGCCTACTCCCTGTACTTCGG
>CALBIN010000125.1 GCA_937893275.1 uncultured Opitutia bacterium
TTCACTTTGGTCGAAGAGATCGGACTTGGTTTGCCGAAAAGGCGAACAGGCGCCAAAGCGGAGATTAAGCCTGTGCCGATAGCGGCGTTTTGTAGAAAGGATCGTCGTTTAAGGGAAGAGTCGGATTGTTTCATGGTCAGTCTATAATTAGCTGTAAAATCATCATAATGCATGGAGAAGAGTTACTTTCGCTAGGGCAACCCATCCGCCAAGGCAACAAACTTCCCAATAAGTTGGCCTCATTTAGCAAGTCGAGGCATTTGCATTTCAGACTGTTTGGACATATATTATTTAAGACAAATACAATGAAATTAAATAACAAAGAAACCGAACTCTTCGAGTTCAAGTTTCATTATCATCTGGGCAGTGACCTCGGGTCGGCAGACAAGTACTTCCTCGCTCACGATCGTAATGAAGCTTCTGAAATGTTCTGTTACGCCTGCAACAAGAGACGATTGGACCTCCATGACGTGAACATATCCAGATGGAATCGCTGGAAAGGTGCATGGGAAGTCATAAACAGTCCTCCAACCTGTAGTCTCGCTTTACGGAACTAAGCAAACTCGTAGATTTTCAACAGCCATCCGATTGGACAAGGTGGACCGGATCGAGATTCCGTTCGCCGCTATGCCGATAGGCCCACAAGACACCATCACAGCTCACGCATCCGTCCACGCAAGCGACGTTGCCGTGTATCTTTGGCTCGCTAACGGGCAAACAGTAGTGCCCGATAAAAACGGCAGGCTCGTCACTTGGGTAAGGCTCGGAATTCGCCAAATCCACGGCCGAAGGCACCGAATGGGCTGAAGCTCCCGCATAAGACGGGAAGAGCAAATCCGCATAGGCCAATCCCCGGGGATCGAGCCACCAGCGAATGCGACCTCGCGATCGGCGAATTCCAAAACGATCCAAATACACTTGGTCATCGGGAATGGGAACCTTGATTCCTTTCAATACTGTCTGAACGGCCTGACCTTCGGGCGTTCCCTTGGTAATCGCTCTCCGCAAAAAGTCTTCGTCCATGCAGGTTCGCCCCGCAATCACCTTCAACGAAGTCGGATGCCACACGGCGTGAACCACTCTTATACCACCAACCTCCAGAGAAAATGGGATAGTTCGAAACCAATCCAAGTGCTCTCGGTATTTCTTCTGAACTTGTTCCCCTCCCTCAAAGGTTGCGGCCAGAAGATTGAATTCATGATTCCCAAGAACTACAAATGCCGATCCCGCATCCGTCATTCCTCGAACAATGTCGATAACTGCCGAGGATGCGGGTCCTCTGTTTATTAGGTCACCGACAAAGGCGACCATTCGACCATCAGGATGTGCCCATGCGCTGTTTAAACTTCTTCGCTGATAACCAAGCTTGGCCAAAAGGCGTAAAAGTTGATCGGCATGTCCATGAACATCTCCGACAACGTCAAATCCACTCATCGCCACACCCTGATACGGGAACTCAAATCCAAAGGTTTACGATGCTTGTCAACGACTAGCGTATATAGCTCGTGTCCTTCCCGTCGGCTTGCTTCCATTGCCTAGAGGATTCTTCGTAAACATACTTAGCGGTATTGTCGACAATGAGAATACCGTCTCGAATCGCCCACTGTCGCCAGCTGTGCTTGCGCGCGCCTCGCTTGCCCGTGCAACGACCTTGCGCCTGCGATACTGCGCCAACGATACGAAACTCAAAAAACCATTGCTCATCGGTGGCGCGATCTACGAGAGTCCATTTTCGGTCAATAAGCACACGCGTTAACTGACTCAGCTTGAGTCGCTCATCAAGTGAGGGTGATTTCGGATTTCCGGTATTTGCGTGCTGAGCTGTTGTTTTTTTTGTGGCAGCAAAAGTTCGAGCGGCATTGAATCGACCAAGAATAGTACGAAATTCAGTTGATAAATTCTTTTTCTTGGCGTTTTGCATGGCCACCACGGATTTAAAGGAAGTTGGCTGATAAAGAAGAATTACGCTGTGTAGCAACAAGCTTAAGTTTTCATCTTTACCCGCGGTCTCGATGGCCTGGTTCAAGTAGCCGAAAAAGGCTTGCTCAGTAACCTCGGTAAAAATACCAGAGAGTGGTTGACCGCTGCTAAAAAGAGCTTCCAGCATAAGTGCATTTTCATTTGCCGGATGAATGGCCTTTGCGAATTGGAGCAACTGCAAACCCTTGGGGCTTTGGCGATTTACATTGAACTCCCTTAAAGCCAACTTTACGGCGCCTTCAGCCAAGTGCTTGGCCGATATTAAAGGAAGGGCAGGAGGGAGTGGAGCCTTCACCAAATGAGCTGGGTAGGGTAGGTGCAATTGCTTCAGCACGCTATCTAGGTCCGAAGAGATTCCAATTTGCCTGGCCTTGTGCAATTCAATCATTACCGTTCGGTTGCCCGGTTGGAGCAATCCCGCTAGATTGTAGGCAAGCAAGCGAAAGAAGGAGGGTTTCTGCGGGCCTGCCAAATCCAGCAAATACTTGCCGAGAGCAGCTTCGGCTACCCTTCCCCCAAAGACTCCGGGAGGAATGGGCTGCTTCGCATCCATAAGACCTTTTAGATAAAGTGCCTTTTCATTGCCTGCCGACAAAAGTCCGCCGACCTGAAGCAGTTTTAGCGCTACGGAATCATTCAGATTAAAACTAAGACGTTGAGCCGCCACCACGATCACCCCGTTGGCAATGCTTTTTACGACCGCGTCACTTACTGGAAAAGTAATTTTTGTTCCAACGCCCTTTGCCTGACCTTGCGCATTGCCAGAAAAACTGAAGCACAACGATAATGCACAGAGACAAACAACAAATTGTTTCATTTTTGGCAATAGAGTCATCTTTCGTATTCGCAATAAAGATTAATTATCTATCAAATACAAGCATCTGTAGGAGTGAGTGAAGGAAAAAATTACTCAAAACAAGATATGCCTTGATCGAAATGACACACGAAACCTCGTTTTCCATTGAAAAAAGCGATGACCGTTCTGATGCCCGAGCTGGCTTGCTGGAACTCCCCCGTGGAGAAATCCCGACACCGGCGTTTATGCCCGTGGGAACGCAGGGAACGGTCAAGGGGGTCATGCCTCGTGATCTAAGAGAGGTAGTCAAAGCCCGCATCGTCCTCGGAAACACTTACCATCTTCGTCTCAGACCGGGTCCCGAAATTATGAGAGCACGCGGGGGACTCTCCAAATTCATGAACTGGAATGGTCCCATACTCACCGACAGTGGTGGTTTTCAGGTATTCAGCCTACCTAATCTTCGCAAATTAACTGATGAGGGAGTTGCCTTTAAGTCACACCTCGACGGATCCGAACTTTTTCTCGGTCCTCGCGAATCCATTAAAATGCAGGACGCTCTAGCCTCCGACATCGCAATGTGCCTCGATGAGTGCCCTCCCGCCGATGCGAGCAAAGCAGAAGTCGAGGAAGCCGTAAGGCGTACGACTCTCTGGGCAAAGGTCTGCTCCGATGCTTGGCAAGAAACTTCTGGACCAACCGAGGGTCGCAATCTCTTCGGCATTGTCCAGGGAGGGCGATTCGAGGATCTGCGTCGTCGTTCAGCCGACGAGTTGCTGGCCTTGGACTTTCCTGGTTACGCAACAGGAGGAGTCAGCGTGGGAGAAACCGAAGAAGAAATGCTCGAACAAGTGGCATGGTGTGCCCCTTTGCTTCCAGTAGCCAAACCCCGCTACGTCATGGGGGTCGGCACGCCTCCTCAGTTGCTCAAGATGGTCGCGCTCGGGGCAGACATGTTCGATTGCGTCATGCCCACTCGAGCAGCCCGTCACGCCACTGCCTTCACAAACGAAGGTCGCTTGAACCTTCGCAACGAACGCTTTCGCGAGGACGACTCCGCACTGGACGAAGAAACCGATTGCTTCGCCTCGAGAGAATTCTCCAGAGCCTACTTGCGACATCTTGTAACGGTCGGCGAAAGCTTAGGCGGAGTTTTGCTCTCACTACATAACCTGCGCTTCTTCGTCTCTCTCCTCGAACAAGCTCGCTTACACATTATTTCGGGCGACTTCGAACAATGGTCGAAAAACTGGATCGAGAGATATGAAAGAAGCAACTCCCATGGCTGATCAAATAGGCAGTTTTCTTTCTGATGACGGAGGTGACTGTGCTATATCCTCGCTAGGGCAAAGAATCAGAAAGGGGGGAAGGTCAGTGGCGACTTGCGCCGGGGCGGCTCAAAAGAGGGAGCGATTGATGCCGAGCTGACCATCTGGGCCTCAGGACCGCCTTCGCTGAGTCCTGCGCCCAGAGTCAAGTAGAGAGGCAATTGACTCGTTGTAATGTGTACTGGTACTTGTCTCGTGAATCGTGTCTTCTCCAATACTATTCTTGTTACCGTAGTCCTATTTCTGGCGGCCTGTTCGGGGGTTCGCTTGGATCCCGACTTGTGTCGAAATTGCCAAGGAGACGCCTGTCGCTTGGCTTGTGGGGTGTGCGCAGGCGAGGGCCAACAGTTCGTTCGAGAGGAGTTGGAAACCTGTGTATGGTGCCATGGTTCGGGGCGGAGATGGGAGCGTGTGCCCGTGCGGCGCGTGGAAAAACAGTCGGATGGATCGGAAAAGGTGGTTACACGCTGGGTGATGCGTCGGACCTGGTGCAACCATTGTGGCGGCAGGGGTTCTTGGAGGACGCGAGTGTTCGAGGCTTGCAAGCCCTGCAAGGGGTCGGGAGCGGGCGAATATCCTTTCATGTGTGCCGTGTGCGAAGGCACGGGAGAACGAACGAAGGGAAGACGGCCCGAAAGAAACTGGGTTGAAGCTCCCTGACGAGGTAGGCTTGACCTTTTGTATGGTTAATCCGAATCTTGGAATCGTGCGTACAGTACTTGCATTCTTTGTCTTTCTCGCCGTCTTGGTTTCCTCGAATGGGGAACCCGCTCCGTATTTGCGCGTAAGCGGTGAGTCGGATGGGAGTCGGCGTCTGGAATTGGCGTCGCGTACCCTAGTTTCGCCCGAGCACAAGAAGCTGAAAGTGACCTTGCTGGGTGTTTCCCACGTTGGGGACTTGTCCTTCTACAATAGCGTGCAGGAACGTTTGGATGCTGCGGACTTGGTTTTGTTCGAGGGAGTGGGTTGGGGAGACGGCCCGTCCAAGGCGAAACCCGGAAAAACTTCCGGGGTAGGGGAATTGCAGGATTCGTTGGCTGATTCGATGGGGCTCGTCTTCCAGTTAAGGGCGATACGATACGATCGTCCGCACTTCCGTAACAGCGATATGTCTCTTCGAGCTTTTACGGACAGCATGAGTGGGAAAAAGAGTAAGCCCGACAAAAAAAAAGTTGGAGAGAAGGAGGCGGGGAAGCCGGGGAAAGCCCCGCCGAAGGAGAAGGAAGACCTTGCTGCGCAAGAGGTGATGCGTGCGCTCTCGGGGGATTCCGTTGTATTTTCCTTCGTCAGCGGAGCCCTGAAGATCTTTGGCAAAAGCCCCAAGTTTCGAGGGTTGATGAAGCTCGCGATGGTGGAAACCTTGGGCTCCATCGGGGGAGACGTTTCCAGCCTCGCGAAAGCCGCAGGCCCGGGTATGGAGAAATTTATGCGTATCGCCCTCGAGAAGCGTAACGCCATAGTGATCAAGGATCTCAAGAAGATCCTAAAGGGCAAGGAGGGGCATGGGGACGTGGTGGTCTTTTACGGTGCTGCCCACATGCCTGATATCGAGCGGCAATTGGCGGACAAATTCGGCTTTGCTCCGGCGGAAGAGAAATGGCTACCCGCGTTCGGGGTGAACCCGAAGGAGGCGGGGTTGTCGACCTTGGAGGTCAATCTCGTCCGAAATATGATTCGAACCCAGATCGGCAGGCTCAAGAAGAGAGTGGCCGATTGATACGTCTATTCCGGTCAATTGCAGACCAGCATGGGCTTGAGTACTTCTTGGGCTTCGCCGTGGAGGAAGCCTTGTTCGGCTTCGGCCAAGGGATAAAAGCTGACTAGGGCATCCAAATCTACAGCGCCTTGTTGGAGCAGATCGAGGGCGCTTAGGTAGTCGGGCATGGAAGAGGCGTAGGTTACCCGAACGTCGATCTGGCGCCGGACGAATTGGGTGACGTCGAAGTCGACCTTCGACCCGTAGAGGGCAACGACGGTTACGATTCCGTTCATTTTTAGGCTTTGCCACGCGTCGGCGAGGACGGGGGATGCTCCAGAAGCCTCGACGTGGGCGTCGGCTTCCTCGCCGAAGTGATCCTTTACCTGTTCGTGGAGGGAAGGCAAATCGGGACCTACGGTGAGGGTGGGGAACCCGATCGAACGAAGGGCGGAGAGACGGGCCTTCTCGTCGCGCTCGGTGCCTGCGATCACGACCTCGGCACCTCGATGTCGGGCGGAGATGGCGCAGAAGGCGCCGATGATTCCGGGACCGGTTACGAGTACCTTGTCGTCTTGTCCGATGCTCGAACGATTGCCTATGCAATGTTCGGCGACGGAGAGAGGTTCGGTGAGGGCGGCGAGGCGCATGTCTAGCCCCTCGGGCACGGGAATGAGGAACTCCGTGTCCACGGCCACGAACTCGGCCATGCCGCCGTCGAGGTGCAGACCTTGGACGCGACGCCGAGCGGAAAGCTGGGGGAGACCTTGACGGCAGTAAGGATCTTCGTCGTCATGGTGCGTCTGCAGGGCGATCATGACTGCATGGTCTCCGATTTCCCAATCGGCGACGCTCGGGCCGACTTTTTCCACGATTCCCGAAAGCTCGTGGCCGAAGGTGACTTTTTCGAGGACGAACTCGTACCCCGGGTGGTTAAGCCAGGCGTGAAGGTCGGAACCGCAGATTCCGCAATTGGATACGCGAAGCAGGACTTCGTTTTCTCCCGGTTCGGGAACGTTCACTTCCTCCAAGCGGGCGGCTCGAGGTTCCTTGGCGTGTCGTCGGAATGCTTTCATGTGGATATTAGAACGTTTCAGGCGTGGATACTTGCGGCGATCTCGTTCGCTTTTTCCTCACCGAAGAGAAGGGCGACGAGGCGAAGGCCAAAGGCAACGGCGGTGCCGGCACCGCGAGAGGTTATGATTTCTTCATCCTCCACGACTGCGAGATCCTCGCGAATTTCGGGTAGTTCGTCGGCGCAGGTGAAGTGGGCGGTGTAGATCTTGTCTTCGAGGATTCCAGCATCGAGTAGGATTAGCGGGGCGGCGCAAATGGCCGCTTGGGGGAGACCTGCGACGTGTCGGGATCGCACGAGTTCGAGTACGCGCTCGTCCTTGCGCATGTCGAAGGTGCCGGGACCACCGGGAAGAACGAGGAGGTCGTAGTCGTTGGCGAGGCAGTCGTCGAGTGCGGTGTCGACTTTCATTACGACGGCGCATTTCCCCGTGACCTCGAGGGAATCAGTACATGAGGCAAGAGTTACTCGAGCACCTGCGCGACGGAGCAGGTCGATTGGAGCTATGGCCTCGATTTCCTCGAAGCCATCGGTAAAAATGACAAGAACGGTTTTCAAGGTTTATCTTCCTTTGTCAGCGATAGGCAAAAAGTTCGTATGCTTTGCCAATACTCATCGCCTCCGACTGCCGCTACGTTGTTGTGTTCGGCATTCGAGACCTTGAGGAAAGACTTGGGCTCGGGCAAAGCCTTGAACATCTTTTCGCCATGTCGGAAAGAGACCACTTGGTCCATGTCGCCATGGATGACGAGCGATGGACAGAAGATTTTCTCGGCGTTCGAAATGTTCCTAAACTTGTCCCAAGGCAACAGGGGTATCTCCGTCATGACGCGGAAGGCGGTTAGAAAGGGCGTTTCCAGAACGAGGCCTCCTACCTTTTTGTTGGCGGCGAGTTCGCAGGAGGGCCCGCCACCAAGAGATCGACCCATAACGACAATATGTTCGGGCTTTACCTTCGCTTGGTCTACGAGATAGGCGTAGGCGGCATCGGCCGATTGATGGCATCCTTTTTCGGTAGGCGTTCCCGAGCTTCGCCCGTAACCGGGGTAATCGTAGGCTAATACGGAAACGCCAAGATCCCGTAGGCTCTCCAGGTACTGGCGGCAATGACCGATGTCCTCCCCGTTCCCGTGACTGAAGAGAATCGTGACCGGGCTTTCCGCCTGTTCGTTCTTCAGATGGATGCAGGCAATGCTTTCTCCCGAGGCTGTTTGCAGGTAGAGGTCGGCCTCCTCCTTATCATAGGACGGCGGTGGCTTCGGGAAAATCATTCCGTCCGAAAAATAAACGGCGAAGAAGCAAAAGAGGCCATAACTAGCAACGATCAAGATCGCGATACGAAGGAACGGTAGGTTGGTGAGGCTGGAAAAGTCGGCTAGCATTTTGGATTGTCTTACTAAGCTCGATGGGAGAAACTGTCGACACGCAAGAATGGAATTTCTTTCGCCCTAAATAATGATGAAGATTTGTTGTATTGGAGCCGGCTATGTTGGTGGTCCTACCATGGCCATGATTGCTCGGCAATGTGAAGACGTCACCGTAACGGTGGTGGATATCAACGCCGAACGCATCGCTGCGTGGGAATCGGACGAGTTACCCGTGTTCGAGCCGGAGCTCCTGGAGACCGTTAAGTCTGCTCGTGGTCGTAACTTGTTTTTCTCCACGGATGTTGAAACGAATATACGGGAAGCCGACGTCATCTTTATCAGCGTCAATACCCCGACCAAGACTTACGGCGTAGGTTCCGGGCATGCGGCCGACCTGCGTTACGTCGAGATTTGCGCCCGCAGGATAGCTGAGATCGGCGGCGGGAATAAGATTGTGGTAGAGAAGTCGACCGTTCCCGTGCGCACCGCCCACATGGTTAAGGAGATTCTAGGGGCTGCCCAAAACGGCTTCGAGTATCAAGTCGTTTCCAATCCCGAATTCCTTGCCGAAGGCACCGCTATCCGCGACCTCCAAAACCCCGACCGTGTTTTGATCGGTGGTGAAACGACACCCGAGGGGAAACAAGCCATAGCTACCGTATCTGGAATTTATGAACGCTGGGTAAGCAAGGATAGAATAATAACGACAAACCTTTGGTCTTCCGAATTGTCCAAGTTGACGGCCAATGCTTTCCTTGCTCAGCGGATATCGAGCATCAATGCAATCTCAGCACTTTGCGAAGCTACTGGAGCGGACGTCGACGAAGTGGCCCGAGCCATTGGCGCAGATTCCCGAATTGGTCCGAAGTTCCTCAAAAGCTCCGTTGGTTTCGGTGGTTCCTGTTTCCAGAAGGATATCCTTAATCTTTCCTATCTCTGCAGCCATTTCGGACTGCCCGACGTGGCTGCCTATTGGGATCAAGTCGTGTCCATGAACGACTTCCAGAAAAGCCGTTTCGTTAATCGTATGCTAGAGACCATGTTCAATACGGTGTCGGGCAAGCAGATCGGCATTCTTGGATATGCCTTCAAGAAAGACACGAACGATTCTCGTGAATCGCCTGCCATCGATATATGTCGGCGCTTGCTCGAAGAAAAAGCCTGTCTTCGCATTTATGATCCCAAGGTGCCAGCCTCTGAGGTTTTTGAGACTTTGGGTCTACCCCAACCGGATGACGAGCCTTCCTCAAGTTCCGAGCCCGTCGTCACTTGTTGCGAAAGTGCCGAGGATGCATGCGAAGGGACTCACGCATTAGCTATCCTGACGGAATGGGATATCTTTCGCGATCTCGACTACGCGGCTATTTACGATTCCATGGTCAAGCCTGCTTTTGTCTTTGACGGTCGCAATCTGCTGGACTTGGAAGCTTTGCAGGAAATCGGTTTTCAAGCATTCGGAATTGGAAAGGGCTAGAATCTAAGTCTTATCTAGCCAGCGCATCCCTAAGTAGGTTCGCGCTTTCTTCCAATCCTCCCGGTCGAGCCCGTTCAAGCCAAGTTTCTCGGTAGCGATCGACGAGGTCGCGATCGGAGTAGAGAACATCGGTGGATACTTTCCCAAGCATAGCCAAACCTTTGCTTAGTGCATGGGAGGAAAGATCCAAGCCGAGCAAGATTTCGCGTGTGGTGCCCCCCGAATTGCCTTGTTTGCCTGCAAGGCCCTCTAGTCGAGGTCGGAGATTTGACAAAATCTCTTGAGCCGTTCGGAGCTTTTCCGCAGGGTGATCGACTTGGAGGCGATCGGGAAGCTTTTCGGGTTGATCGGCGAACAGGAGTAACCAAGGGAGACTAGCGTTGACGATTTTCGGACCAAGGGAGAGGTCCAGTTTCCCTAGCTCGACGAGGGCCTCGGAGGGAGTTTCGGTTTCGTTTGGGAACAGAAATTGATCGAGGAGCTGGGCGAGTTCTCCCTCGGGGTTGGATGTTTCGTTCCAAGCCAATCCTGCTGCATTTATTAGGGCCGGGTAAAAGGAGGACCAAGGCTGGTGGTTCCCGCAGTCCCCCCAAGTTGATAGGAGTATGCCCGATGCGTTGTGAGCCAGGCCCGCTTCGGTTGCCGACCTTAGGTTGGCCAAGGCGTTCGTCAGGCGACCCGTGAAACTTCGCCAAGTGGCCGAGCCGGGAGCCAAGTAATAGGCAAGTTCGCAATCGGCGAGGGTTTTGGCTTGTTTGTCGAAGGGGTGTTCGGCTTCATATCCCCAGATTACAGGAGATGCCGATTTTGGAACATGGGAAGCGTTTTCTGGTTTTTCCAGTAGGATGTCGGCCCAAAAAAGCATTTCACGATCGTGTTTCTCCACCAGTTTTCGAATGCCGTCGAGGTGTTCCAAGTAGACGGCGTGCTTGCCTCGCTTTTCGATCTCGGGTCGGCTCCATCCCTGCCCGAGTTCCCAAGGTTCGTCCATCCCCACGTTGAACCTTCGCGAACTGAAGTTCGGGAGGTATTCGGCGTAGAGGGAGTCGATGAAGGCAAGCGAGTCGGCATTGGGTTTCAAGGTGCTGCCGTGATTGCGGACGATGAATGGTTCTTCGCGCCGAAAGCCTTCCGGGCACTCAGCTAGATGCTTGTATGGTTCGTGGCGCAACCAGCGCTCGAAGTGGCCGAAAGAGTTGAGATTCGGGACAAGCTCGATGAATCGCTCGCAGCAATGCGCGTCCAAGATGCGAATCTCTTCCGGAGTCAGTGGGGAGGCATCTTTCCATACGGTTTCGTGGCCAGCGAAGGCGAAGGTGTGCTCCACATACAGTTGCAGCTCGTTGTACTTCAGGTCCGCCAACAGGTCGATAAGGGAAAAGAGAGTCTCCATCGTCGGCACTTTGCACCGGCTCACGTCCAGCATGAAGCCACGATTGGCAAAGGCGGGGTGGTCTCGGATTTCGAGACGGGGTAGGACGGTGACGCCTTTAGCAAGGAGGGTCTTTAAGGTGCGGGTGGCCCGGAACGCCCCAGCAGGGGTGGCGGCTTGGAGGAGAATGCCGTCGGCGTCGATCAGGATGCGGTGCGCTTCTTCTTTAAGAGAAAGGTCGGGGGAAAGCTCGAACTTGACGAATCCACTGCTCTCTTTCTTGAGAGATGGGCTGGTTTCGCTTGCGAAAAATGCAGCAACGCCTGCCAATTCTGAATCGGCGACTGAGTAGGATATGTCTGCAGGGACAGCAGTTTCTCCGCCGAGAA
>CALBIN010000126.1 GCA_937893275.1 uncultured Opitutia bacterium
ACCACCACGTCGCTCACTGCCTTTGCCCTGTCCGAGGCTGGTGTGAATCCCGGATACCTTGTGGGCGGCGTCCCGCTTGACCTCCCGTCCGGCAACGAGTTGGGAGACCCCGATGCCCCCTTCGTCATCGAGGGCGACGAATACGACTCAGCTTTTTTCGACAAGCGCAGCAAATTCATTCACTATCGGCCCCGTATTCTCGTTCTCAATAACCTAGAGTTCGACCACTCGGATATCTTTCGCGATCTCGCCGACGTTTCTCGCACCTTCGACCACCTTCTTCGTATCGTGCCCTCCGATGGTTTTGTCTTGGCCAATGGCGACGACCCGAACCTCGCCGCCTTGCCGCAACCTTCATGGACAACCGTCCTGCGTGTCGGTCTCGGCCCCGAAAATGATCTCCGTATCGTCGATTTTTCGGAAGGGCCTGATGGAGTTGTCTTCCGCCTGCTCTGGCGTAAGGCCGAGGTAGGCGAGGTGAAATGGAACATGCCCGGCGAGTACAATGCTCGCAACGCAGCCATGGCTGCCCTTGCCTCTGCCTTGGCTCAAGCTGCCGCCGAGGGGGGAGAACCCGACCTCGCTGGAAATCCCTTTGCCGAGTCAGGTCTTCCGCCTTTCGAGAAATGCCAAGGCGTTAAGCGCCGACAGGAGATTCTCGTCGACCGGGACGATCTCGTCGTCCTATCCGACTTCGCTCACCATCCAACGGCAATTTTAGGCGCTCTACGCTCTCTCCGAGCTCGTTGGCCCGAGTACCGTCTGGTCGCCTGCTTCGAACCACGTAGCAACACGGCTGTAACCAATGTTTTTCAAGACGCCTTTACTGAAGCTCTAGGGGAAGCCGACGAAATCCTCCTCGGTGAAATCCATCGGGCTGAACGCATAGACCCTGCCGACCGTCTCGATGGCCAAGCCATGATTCGCCGACTCCAAGAGCAAGGCCGCGCTGCCGAAGCGTTCCCCACCAACCAAGCCTTGGGCGAATCCCTGCTGTCGCGTGGTTTCGAGAGTGAGGGAAAAACTCTCCTCGTGTTCCTCTCAAACGGTTCCTTCGACGGCGTGATCGGGAAAGTAGCGAGCCAGTTGGGGGTGAAGTGAAATCTCTCTTGAGTTCGACCCCTTAGGCCAACTCCAGTTTTTTCTGCAGTTCCTTCACCCATTTGCGGTGCGGTCCTGATAGGGTGACCTCGTTGAGCTTTTCGAATGGAATGAACTCTAGATTGGTATCGTCTGATAGTTCCCGATTGCCTTCAAGCTCTGCTCTAAGGATACGTTCCTCGATCGATTGGTTGGCTATGGCTCGTCTTTTGGTCGCGAGGTGAAGCGTATTCTTGGGGCGGATGTTTTCGGGAAAGTCCTCGGGGCAAGGTAGCTCGTAGAGTCCTGCCAGACGCTTTGAGTCGTCTGGAATCCTATTAAGGAGAAGGGCATTGTCTCGGACTATCCATAGGCGATCAATGCTCAAGCGCTCTACCTTCCTTTTGTCGATGATGGGATATGTTTCGGCGTCTCCACATTGGCCTGCTTGGCAGAACTTGAGAACCGGACAAGTTAGGCAGAGAGGAGATCGGCGATGGCAGACGGTCGCTCCCAGTTCCATGACTGCCTGATTGTGGTCTCCCGGATTATTTTCGTTTAGGAGAGCTTGGGCTAGGGGTCGCAGCTTGCGCTGGGCGGTGGCCCCGTCTCTAAATTGTTCATCGTGCGCGAAAATGCGAGTGAGTATGCGTACGACGTTGCCATCGGCGACGGCTGCAGGAGTCCCGAAGTTGATGCTGGTCACGGCAGCTGCAACGTAGGGGCCGACTCCGGGGAAGGTTTGCCATGTCTCGGGGTCTTCGGGCGGGGCGTCAAAAGCTTGTATTTCCTTGGCAAGCTTCCTCAGGTTGCGAGCTCTCGAATAGTAGCCCAGTCCTTCCCATGCCTTCACTACCTTCTCTTCCGATGCCGAGGCGAGGGAGGCGAAATCTGGAAATTTCTCCATCCATCCGTCAAAGTAGGGTAGGACGGTCGATACCCGGGTTTGCTGAAGCATGAACTCGGAGACTACTGTCTTATAAAGGCTGGGTGATGTTCTCCAAGGGAGTTCCCGCTTGTGTTCGTCGTACCACGCAAGCAGCTCGTTTCCAAAGGATTCTAGAGCTTTGGTAGAGGAGAGTGGATGGTTGTCGGGAATTTTCACGTCGCTTGACGGTTGCATTCGTCCGCGGTCTTTTTCATAGGAGAATGGCATATGGCAAGACAATCATCCGAATACGGGGACGAGGAGAAGGCGAAGAAAACGATGTACACCATCAAGCTCGATAGCGAGAAGTTGGATAAACTTGGCTTCGCGCTGGAATCGCGGGAATGGGAACCGCGTGAGGTAGCATATGCTCGTTTCGCCTACACGGGGGAACAGGTAAACGTCGTCGGCTACGAGAGCGGCAAGGTCGTCGTCCAAGGGAAAAAGACGGAGGATTTCGTCCAAAACATCTTGGAACCGGAGGTAACGGGAGAATTTCTGCTCGGTTATGAGGAAGTGAACAATCCGGAATGGTTCGAGCCGCACGCTGGTCTCGACGAAAGTGGGAAGGGCGATCTTTTCGGCCCCGTAGTCACCGCTTGCGTAATTGCCGATGGTGACATGGTGCGAAAGTGGATGGATGCCGGTATTCGCGACAGCAAGACCATCACCGATGGCGTGATCAAGAAGATGAACACGCTTATCGTCGGCACCAAGGGCGTGGTGATCAAGACCGCCTTTACGAGTATGCCCAAGTATAACGAGCTGTACAACAAGTTCGGCCAAAATCTAAATAAGTTTCTCGCTTGGCTTCACGGTCGATCCCTCAACGATGCTTTGGACGTTCGCATGCCGCCATGGGGGTTGCTCGACCAGTTCACCAAACAACCGTTGGTGCAAGCCTACGTAAAGGACAGGGAATTCGATCTGCGCATGCGTCCCAAGGCTGAAGAGGATCCCGTGGTGGCGGCATCTTCCATCGTGGCTCGGGCGACTTGGCTCCAGCAAATGAAGAATTTGGAGGATGAGTGCGGCGAGAGTCTGCCCAAGGGGTCCGGTGCCAACGCCAAGGAAAAGGCCAAGGCCATGATAGCGCGCTTAGGTCCGGATTCCCTCAATCGTTTTTGCAAGCTCCACTTTAAGACCGCGTACGAGGCCATGGGAAAAACTCCGCCTGCCAAAAAGGCTTGGAACCCGAATTGGGGCAGAGGCAAGAAGTCCTGACCCTTTCGCGATGCCCAATCCGCTCTGGACTTACGACCGAAAGGCCGCCAAGGGATTGCCGGGCATCGTTGGAGTGGACGAGGCGGGGCGAGGTTGCCTCGCCGGGCCGGTAGTTGCGGGAGCGACCCTACTCCCTGCGGATTTCTTTTCCAAAGCCGCCAACCGTCGAAAATGCGCGGAGGTGAACGATTCCAAGCAATTGAATCAAGCGAAGCGCGAGAAGTTGTACGAGATTCTCGAATCCCTCATGGAGGCGGGCGAGCTTTGGTTTGCCACAGGAGAGGCATCCGTTGCCGAAATCGAAAGCGAAAACATAGTGGGCGGCACCTGTCTAGCCATGGGCCGAGCGATGGATGCCTTGGCCGAGCTCTCCGGCGAGCTCTGGAAACCTCGGTCCAAGGATGAGGTGGCCGAAGGACTGTTTGCGATCGAGGGAGCCGCCTCGGAGCCGTCGTGGCTCGTTCTGGTGGATGGTCGCCCCATGAAGCGTTTGCCCTACTGGCACGAGGGCTTGGTAAAGGGGGACACCCTTTCACTTTCGGTGGCCATGGCCTCCATCGCCGCAAAGGTCACCCGGGATCGTCTCATGGCTCGTATGGCCGAAAGGTATCCCGAATACGACTTTGCCTCCAACAAGGGGTATGGCGCGCCCAAGCACCTGCGGGCTTTGCAAGAGATGGGCCCAACTCCCGATCACCGCCCGCGTTTCCTGCGAAAGATTTTAGGAGAGGAAAAAGCATCGACTAAAAATCCTCCGCAAACCCTATTGAGTTTCGACTAAATACCTTTTAGAACGAGTTTTTTATTTCTTAGCCATGATTCTTTTGGGAGTAAACGTAGACCATGCCGCAACCGTGCGGCAGGCCCGGTATCGGGATGAACCGAATGCTCACGGAGGATACGTCGAACCCGATCCCGCAGAAATCTCTTGGTTAGCGGAGGACGCCGGCGCAGACGGTATCACCATGCATGTTCGCGAGGATCGTCGGCACGTGCAGACGGACGACGTCGAACGCTATTTGGAGAAAAAGAAAACGCGATTGAATCTCGAGATGTCTTGGTCCGATGAAATGATCGATTACGCACTTCGCATCAAGCCGGACAGCGTTTGCCTCGTGCCCGAAAATCGGCGTGAGGTCACTACCGAGGGCGGCCTGGATGTTGCGGGCAATTCCTCGAAAGCTCGCGAAGTCACTTCCACCTTGGTCAAGGCGGGTATACCCGTGAGCCTTTTCATCGATCCTGAAACCTCCCAACTGGAGGCCTCCGCCGAGGCTGGAGCCCCTTGGGTGGAATTGCACACCGGAAGTTTTGCTCGAGCTTGGTTCGACGAGGAAGCTCGTCAACGCGAGCTGAACGTCTTGCGCTCAGGCATGGATCTCGGCGTCAGCCTTGGCCTGCGCGTAAACGCCGGTCACGGCATCAATTACGTAAACGTGGCGGAGGCCCGAACCTTGTCCTCGGTTTTTGAATTCAACATTGGTCACAGCATAATCAGCAGGGCCCTGTTCACGGGCATCGAGGAAGCCGTTGCCACCATGCGTTCCCTCCTGAATCCCGAGTCATGATGCCGGAGCTTCCGGAGGGAACGAACGTCCTTGGCGTTGGAACCGACTTGATTGAGGTCGATCGGATCCGTTCCTCAATCGAAAGCCATGCCGATCGTTTTATTGAAAAGGTCTTCACCTCCATCGAACGCGAATACTGCGAAGGAATGGCGGATCCGGCTCCTCATTTCGCCGCTCGCTTTGCGGCCAAGGAGGCCATTTCCAAGGCGTTTCGAACCGGCATCGGGGCCGAGTTCGGCTGGCAGGACGCCGGAATTGAGAATGGCTCCGCCGGCGAACCTTTAGTACGCCTTAGTGATAAAGGCGCCGCCTTGCTCACGGAGCGAGGCGGAAGCGAAATCCTGATCAGCCTTTCCCATCTTTCCACCATGGCCATGGCGGTCGTGGTCATCGTCTCGTGAGCGAAGCTCTCGTTACCCATCCGCTTCTCACTTGCTCCGAGGCCCTGGCCTTCGAGCAAAGCTTGTTGGGCGACGATGCCGAGGCGGAGTGGCAGGCCATGAACGAGGCGGGGGTAGGTTTGGCCGACTGCCTCCTTCGCGACATGCGCGAACTGCGAACGATCCCGCACCGTCCTCGCTTTCTCTTTCTGGTGGGGAAGGGGCACAATGGGGGTGATGCCTTGGTCGCCGCCAAACGCCTGTTGAGAAGCATTCCCACGGCTCGGGCTTCTCTATGGCCTGCCGAACCTTGGGATGGCTGCAAGCCCAATGTGCAACGCGCTCGCGACGAATTGCTTGAATTAGCTGCCAAGCGAGTGGAAGAACTTGAACCACTCTCCACCCTCGCTTCTCCGGAACACATTGAGGCGACCTTCCAAAATGCTGTCCTTGGGGATGGCTTCCATGCCTGCCTGGACGGGTTGTTCGGCATGCAGTTCCAACCGCCCGTTCGTGAACCACTCTCACACCTTCTCGGCTTTCTCAATGATCGAGCCGACCTTGGTCTTCGCGCTTCCGTGGACCTGCCCAGCGGGGTGGGGGATGAGACCGATACTTTCCCCTTTCGGGCAGACTTCACTTACTCCACCGGCATTGCCAAGGCTCCCTTGCTAGATCCTGCGAACGCCCAATTCGTAGGTCGTATACGCTACGTCGACGTTGGCTTTTTTGATGGGGCAAAACTGCCTGCTACGGTTTCCTCCGGTAAGGAAATTCTGCCTGGTTCCGCCATTCGAATCCTTCGTAAGTTGCGTCCGGCCCATTGCGACAAGCGAGACTTCGGGCATCTCTTTCTTTTGGCGGGATCACGCACCTACCCCGGTGCAGCCTTGATGGCGGCCAAAGCGGCTACCCGTTCCGGCGTCGGTCTTCTTACGGCTTTTGTTCCCGAGTCGCTGCAACCGTCCTTCGCCGCGGCTTTACCCGAGGCGATGTGGGTGCCCATGCCCGAGACGCCAGATGGTGGTTTGGCTCTAGAGGGTCGCGGCGTGGTCGTGGAAAAACTTTCACGGGCCACCGCTCTTGTGGCCGGTCCCGGGCTTGGAACCGAGCGCGAGACGCAGGTTCTGCTTTCGGAACTGCTCAAGGAATTCGACGGTCCCGCCGTTCTCGATGCCGATGCCCTGCAACCTGAAGTCATCGCTGAAGCTCCGAAGCCCGAGAGGCTAGCCCTTACCCCCCATGCGGGTGAATTCTCCCGCTTGTCCGGGGAATCGGATGCTTGTCCTCGAGCTTATTCGGGTAAGATCGGTTGTACGACCGTGCTTAAAGGTCCCTTTACCAGAATATGTTCGTCCGAACGTGAGCTTTTCAATGTTTCCGGAGGCCCCGTCCTTGCCCGTGGGGGGAGCGGAGACTTGCTTGCCGGCATTATCGGCTCTCTTGCCGCTCGCGGGGATCGTTCCCTGTTTGATGTCGCCGCCCTAGGTGTTCTTTGGCACGGTCGTGCGGCTGATGCCTTGGCCCGCCAACACGGGCAGGAAGCCGTCAACGCGACCGAACTTCTCGATTATCTTTCTTTTTCCTTACGCAATGACTTCTGAATCACCCACTCTACTCGTACTTGCCGCCGGCATGGGCGCCCGTTACGGCGGACTCAAGCAATTGGAAGCGGTCGGACCCAATGGCGAGACCCTCATGGACTACGCGATATACGATGCCGTTCGGGCAGGGTTTTCCCGTGTCGTTTTTCTTATTCGTAGAGAGATCGCCGAAGTGTTCGAGACGCAAATAGGCAGCCGTTACGTCGGTCGCGTGGAGGTAGTTTATGCCTATCAGGAGCTAGACGACTTGCCCGAGGGTTTTACCGTCCCCGAGGAACGCGAGAGACCTTGGGGTACCGGGCATGCCACCTGGGCTGCCCGCGAAGTGGTGGGCGACTCTCCCTTTGCCGTGATCAATGCGGACGACTTCTACGGTGCCGAAACCTTCAGCCGTTTGTCGGAAAGCCTTGCCGAATCGGACGGAGCAGTCCCCTCTAGCAAGCTTTCTTGCTCTATGGCTGGTTTTCGCCTGTCGGAAACCTTGTCCGAACACGGCAACGTATCACGCGGCGTGTGCACAACTACGGACGGTTTTTTAAATACCGTTTCCGAGTGGACCGGCATAGGTAGGGGATCCGAAGGCACCGTGAGCGGTATAAGCTCCGAGGGTCAACGACGCGCCCTCACGGGGGAGGAAACGGCTTCTATGAACGTCTGGGGTTTCCCTGCCGGCGTGTTTCCGCTTTTAGAAAAAAGCTTCGTTTCCTTTCTTAACAAAGTCGGAGACGTCACCAAGGACGAGTTCTACCTTCCCTTCGCCGTCGACGAGTGGATTCGCCAAGATTTGGCCACCGTTCGCGTCCGACAAACGCCTTGTCGCTGGATGGGCGTTACCTACAAGGAAGACAAGCCACGCGTGATCGAGGCATTGGCCGACTTGGTTTCCGAGGGAGCCTACCCGTCCAAGCTCTGGGGATAGCCAAAGGCTATTTCACCACGGATTCGACGACGTTCGCGTTCGGCCGGATGAAGTGAACCTTTCCATTCGAGGCCTTCAGGAAGTACAGCCATTCGGACGACTCGTGGTGGTGCAGGTAGGGGTAGACGTCCTTGGTCGTCCATAACCATCCCAAGTCCTGTTTCCAAAGCCAGACGCCGCCGTGGTGATCGTCTTGGGCATAGAGCCATCCCCATTCCGCATGGTATAGCCAACCGTTGCCGAAGGGAAGGAAAGTCCCGAACCAAGATGAGAGCCGCCAGCCGCCGGTTGTGCTTTCAGCGCCGTTCAGCCATGCGGATTCTTGAATGTTGTTTTCGGGGATCTGCAAGCGTTTGGGAGCTCCGTAAGTCTCTCCTGCGGAATTCCGGGCATAGGCGCGGGCATAGATTCGTTTCCCAAGGCTTTCGGGAACAATGCATGGAGGGAGAAAGTTTCCCCCGAAGGTGTATGCTTTATGTCTGTTCGGGAAAGTCCGGGGACAGTTCCAGTTTTTGTCCGGGCTCGACCTCGTGCTTTCCCGTGGGGTCGGGATCCTCGTCGTTTCGGTATACCTGCACGACGAGCGGGGCGTCCTTGTCGGAAGGGGACCATGCCCACTTTCCGATTTCCACGAAATTCATGGGTACGCCTTCTTCCCAGCTGAGACCGGGGCCTTCTCCGCGGAGGAAGGGCTTGTTGCCGATGCCGATTTTTACCTTGGCCACGATTGCGGTGGCGCCACCGTTGTCGGAGGTTTCCGCAACAGATTCCTCGGGTTCGTCTTTCTTTGGCTTTTCGGCCCGATCGGGGTTGGTTTCCTCTAGGATGGCGTCGACTTTTCGCAGGGTTTCCGCGGGGTCGGGGAGATCGAGCTCGGCTTGTTCGGGTTCCTCTTCGGTATCCTCTGCGTCGTCCTCGGAAAGTTCTTCGGTTTCGGGCTCTTCCTCGGGGACGGGTTCCTCGATCTCGGGGTTTGCCTCTTCTTGGGGTTCGGGGGTGTCCGGCTCGGCTTCCTCGTTTGCGGCTTCTTCTTCCGGTTCTTGAGGGATTTCGTCACCCTCGGCTGAGCTTGGCTCTTCCTCGGGCGTTTCGGGTTCCGGTTCCGTGTCGGTCTCCGGTTCGGCAATTGGGGTGGGTTCCTCTTCTGCGGGTTGTTCGGTTTCGGGTTCCTTTTTTCGGGAAGCTTTGCGTTTTGCGGGTTTGATGGCCTGAACGGCGGTAAGGGTTTCCTCGATACGTTCGCGGATATCGTCGATGGCATCGGGAATGGTGGAAAGAGCGACGTCGGGCTGTGGGGCGGCGGCGTCTTCTAGGGGTTTTCGGAGGGCGTCGAAGCGTTCGCCGATTTCCTTGCGGAGGGCTTCCAGTTCGCCGCCTAGTTTTACGGCTTCGGAGAAGGCGGCGTCATCATTGCCGGAGGATTCGGATACGATTTTGTCTACGAGTGCAGGGACTTTCTCTACTTTTACGCCGAGTTTTCCCAGATCGTCGCGCAATTCCTTGAGCTCGAAATATATCTTCTGGATTAATTGCTCCTCTCGGTCGGCGGAGGGGTTGAGGGCGAGTTCGAGGAATTTCTCGAGTAGGTAGGGGAGGAAAACGAGTATGCAGGCGAGGGCTGAGGAGAGCACGCAGGTGGCGAGCTGCCACTGGTCGAGGGGTTCGTCGGGCGGGCGGTTGAGAGCGAAGTACAAGACGAAGCCGAGAATGAACACGGCGGAGGCGAAGAAGGGCCACTTTATGAGATTCGATGGTGATGTTTGTTCGTGGTCCATGTCCATTCGGTTTTCTCCTTTTAGGCTTTGCCGGGTTTGTGGTCGCGTTGCGGTTGTTCGATTCTAGCTTACCCGGGGACGTTCGGGAAAGCCAATTTTTCGGTATACCTTGCCGATGATCTTGTTTGCCCTGCGCTGGGCGGCCTCGGCCCCGTCGCTGAGGACTTTTTGGAGGTACTCCTTGTCGGCAATCAATTCGTGGTACTTTTCGCGGACGGGGGTAAGGGCCTCCACCACGACTTCCGCCACTTCGCTCTTGAAGGCGCCGTAGCCTTGTCCGGAGAACTTATCCTCGAGTTCGGTCACGGTTTCCCCCGAAAGGGCGGAGTGAATGGCGAGAAGGTTGGCGACGCCCGGCTTGTCGGGGCCGGCCTTGACCTCGGAACCGGAATCGGTGACGGCGGACCCGATTTTTTTGCGAATGCGGTCGGGTTCGTCCAAGATGTACAGGGTGGCCTTGTCGTTATCGTCTGACTTCGACATTTTGCGCGTGGGATCGGCGAGAGACATTACGCGGGCCGCGGTCTCGGGAACATATGGCGCGGGAATCTTGAAGGTTTCCGAGTAGGTGCGGTTGAAGCGTTCGGCAAGATCGCGACAGAGCTCGAGATGCTGGCGCTGGTCTTCGCCGACGGGTACGCGGTCTGCGTTGTAGAGGAGGATGTCGGCTGCCATGAGCACGGGATAGCAGAGGAGGCCGGTGTTGATGCTGGCCTGGGCTCGGGAGCCGGTGTGGGTGAACTTCACTTCGCCGGAGGGGTCTGCCTCCTTGTCCTCATCGACCTTGAATCCGAGCTTGGCCACCTTTTCCTTGAACTGGGTCATTCGCTGGAGTTCGCCGATGGGCGTGAGGCAGGTGAGCACCCAGGCGAGCTCGGTGTGTCCCGTGACGTGAGACTGGGCGAATTGGTGACATTTTTCGGGATCCAGACCGCAGGCGACGTATTGGGCAGCGCACTCGAGTACATTGCGCCGAAGGTCGGCAGGCTTGTAGGGGACGGTGATGGCGTGCATGTCGACAATGCCGAAATAGCACTCGAAGTCGTCCAGCATGGTGGACCAATTTCTTACAGCACCCAAGTAATTGCCTATGGTCAAGCGTCCCGTGGGTTGGGCGCAAGTGAGAATGACTGGTTTGTTTTCCGGTGAGTTGTTTCCCATAAAATCGTAGTGTCCTGAGTTCCGCTTCTATTTACTTATCCTGCAAACAGCGATGAAAATTAACTTGTGAAAAACCCGTTTTTGCCTTTGGCTCAAGGTTTTTCAGCTTTCGACGATGAGCCAAGCTAGTAATACCTCTCCCGAGACCGAGGTTCTCAAGGAGTTGCTCAAGCGTTGCCCAAAGGGAACTTACGAGGCAGCGCTCGCTTTGCGTGCCCACAAAGACGTGGCTCAGGTACCTGTTATCGTCATGGGCATAATCGATCGCCATCTGGAACCGGATCAAAAAGAAGTTTTGGCCAAGGGCTCCGATGAGATTCGTCTTTACGAAGACTTGGGCGTAGATTCCCTCACTATGCTCGAAATCGTCATGATGGTCGAGCAGACGCTCCAAGTAAGCATCGATAACGAGGAACTTCGCGATCTTCGCACAATTGGGGACGTCAAAGCTTATCTGGATGCCAAGGTTAAAGGGGAAAAGCCTCCTAAG
>CALBIN010000127.1 GCA_937893275.1 uncultured Opitutia bacterium
CAGTCCGTTCACAAAACCGAACATCACGGGTTGCGGAATCAGTCTGACAAATCTTCCGAGTTTAAGGCATCCGCATCCGATCTGAATCACGCCCATCAAGATGACTGCGGCAAAGAGGTACTGTACGCCCATATTCGGACCTAGTCCCAAGGCTTCTCCTCTTTGGTCTCCCAAAATGACAAAAGAAACCATGATTACGGCAAGGGCTCCGGTTGCTCCTGAGACCATTCCCGGTCTTCCTCCTAGTACGGCTGTGATTAAACAAACCATGAAAGCCGCGTAGAGACCGATGATGGGAGTGACGCCGGCAATAATGGCGAAAGCCACTGCTTCCGGTACTAGTGCCAAGGCAACGGTAAGGCCGGACAGCATGTCGTCCTTGGATTGAAGCCTGTCCCCAAACTTACGATAGATTAATTTAAACACGATGAGAAATGTTGAAGAAAAAAGAGGGGAGGTTTGGCGTACGAATTTTGGAATACCTAATGAGGCTCTTCACCCAAAACAGCTACCACTCACACCATCGCCAAAACCACCCCAAAGATTCAGCTATATATAACTTCACTGTAAGGAACAAGAAGATCTTTGTTTTGGCCTGTATTCTTCGACGTTTTCAATTCGACAATGGAAATTTCGAGGTTCACCGTGATTTCCTTATGGTTAAATTTATCGTTACTCATCCCGGCGGCGCTCACAAAGACGAATTTCTTGCCTGTGCCGTTCTTCTTTCCCAAAACGCTTTGCCTGTTTTTCGTCGCGAACCGACCGAAGTAGACCTAGCTGATGAAACTATTGCCGTTCTCGATGTGGGAGGCGAACACGACCCGGAACGCAGCAACTTCGATCACCACCAGTTCCCCCGTGACATGGACCCGACCTGTGCATTGTCCCTCGTGTTGCAGCACCTTGGCCTTTACGAGGATGCTCGTGAATTCTGCTCTTGGTTGGAAGTCGCGGAGCGATTTGATTGCCAAGGGCCAAACGATACGGCGGAGTGGCTCGGGATTGATCGCGAGATCATGGGTAAACTGAATTCACCTCTCGACATCACTATATTACAGAGTTTCGGCAAACAGACCGAGCACCATCCGGGTGAACCCATTTGGGAAGTGATGAGAATGATCGGAACCGAATTGGTCGGATACCTGACTTCTTTACGTTCGCGTTTGGATTTCGTGGCCAAATATTGCGAGGTCTGGACGATGAACGAAGGAAATGGCGACTGGAAGGTTCTTTTCATGCCTTACACGGAATCCCCCCCCGAAGACGCCTCTGGCGCCTTGGGTTGGCATGTCAAGGCACTTGGGTTAGAGGAGCAGATTCTCGCCTTGGTATATCCGGACAGCCGAGGAGAAGGCTTCGGGATGCGTCGTTTCAATGATGATCAACGCCTTGACTTCAGCCGGCTGGAGGAAGAAGCGGACATACGATTTGCCCACGCACGCGGATTCATTGCCAAGACCTCGAGCACGGAAGTCGACAGGTTGAAGGCCTTGGTGGGCAAGGCTTATAAGGAATAAGGCCTTTTATATAAATAGTTTTGGGGTTCGCCCAACGAACCGGTCAACTATCCTCATTGATCTTCAGAAGGTTTTCGGTTTCTATATCCCATTCGTAATTTTTTTCGCTCAATTTTTTTGCAAGACGGGCTGCTTTAATGTTCAGCTCCTTGGCCTTGTCGGGGTCGGAATAGGAATCCGGGTTTTCCAAGAGTTTTGTTATCTCTGATTGCTCTTCCTCCAAGGCTAGGATTTCCGATTCGAGTTTGGCTACACCTTTTTCAAACTTCTTTCGTTTTGCTGACTCGATTTTTCTTTTTTCAGCTCCGACTCGCCTTCTTTCCTTGGCGTTAATAACCTTGGTCTTTTCCCCTGGTTTTTTTGTGGCTTCAGGACTTGCATTCTTCAGTCCTGCGACTAATCCCCCCTGCTCTGACATTGCCCCTGATTTTCTCAGATAGTAATCGTAATCCCCGGCGTAGGGGGTGATTTTCCCCGTCTCGATTTGTATGGTGTGCTGGGTGATTGCTCGAATAAAGTGTACGTCATGGCTCACGAATACTATGGTGCCTGTATAGCTTTGAAGAGCTTTGATGAAGGCATCAATGCTCGGCATGTCGAGGTGTGTGGTCGGTTCGTCCAGCAGCAGGAGATTTGGAGGGGCGAGCAGCAACTTGATCAAGGCCAAGCGACTTTTTTCGCCTCCACTTAAGACTTTCACTTTTTTGAAGACGTCGTCTCCCCGAAATAGAAACGCTCCCATAAGGGTGCGGACGTTTACTTCGGTCATGTCGTTCTCTACCCGTTCCATGGCTTCTTCCAAGGCGGTTCTTTCGAGATTCAGAACTTCGACCCGTTGCTGGGAAAAATAACCTACCTCGACGTTGTGGCCGAGCTCGCAGGATCCGCTTTGAATCGGGACGATTCCTCCGAGTATTTTAAGGAGGGTGGACTTTCCCGCCCCGTTGGGTCCTACTAGGACGATGCGTTGGTGTTTTTCAATTTCCAAATTGAGATCCTTGTAGACAACGAGGTCACCATAAGCTTGGCGAACGCTTTTGCAGGTGGCTACTCGTTGTCCGCTGCGCTGAGGTTGAGGGAATTGAAAGGCTATGGTGGCATCCGCGCTTTCGGGAGCCTCGATGCGCTCCATTTTTTCCAGTTGCTTGATTCGAGCTTGGGCTTGTGTGGCCTTGGATGCCTTTGCTCGAAATCGAGAAATGAATGATTCTAGATGAGCGATCTCGCGCTGTTGGTTTTGGTAGGCAGCCAAATGCTGGGCTTCACGTTCGGCTTTTTGTACGAGGTAGTTCTCATAATTTCCGTTGTAGCGGTGAAGTTTCCTGTGGCTAATTTCTACTATGCCCTCGCAAATGCCATTGAGGAATTCTCTGTCGTGCGAAATGGTGAGAATGACTCCCGAATATCGATTGAGCTGCCCTTGAAACCAGCCGAGGGTTTCGAGGTCCAGATGGTTGGTGGGCTCATCGAGCATGAGCAGATCCGGTTCCATTACCAAAAGCCGGGCAATGTGAGCTCGCATGATCCAACCACCGCTCAATGTATGTGCGGGTTTGTCGAAGTCCTCCGGACGAAACGCTAACCCCGCTAGGATTCGCTTGGCTTTGGCTTCGAGGTGGTGCCCATCCAGTTCTACGAATTTTTCCAATGCCTCAAATCTTTCTGGAGCATCGTGGTCCTCGAATTTGCGAAGGGTAAGGAAAATACTTTCGAGTTCAGGAGAGATGGAGGTAGCCAGTTCTATTACGGTTTCTTCGCCGGTGGGAGCACTTTCCTGAGGCAAAAAACCAATCCGGGTGCCCCGTTCCAGTTCGATTTTTCCACCGTCCGGTTCAGCGTCACCAAGGATGATGGAGAAGAGCGTGGTTTTGCCGGTTCCGTTGGGACCCACGAGACCGACTCGATCCCCGCTTAGTAATCGAAGTGAAACCTCGGTGAAAAGGGTCTGAGGGCCAAAACCCTTACTGACTTGAGATATTGTTAGCATTTGAGTCGGGCAGAGATTCGACAAACTCAGCCTATAGGCAAAGCAAAAATAAGTCCTTTTGTTTATGCGTAAATTCTTTCTATGCATTCAAGGGTCTGCCGAAAATTTCCAAAAAAAGTTGCCAAGAGCCCAATGCCCTCTAATCGATAGTGTTCATGAATCGACGATCCTTCATCTATCAGGCGTGCGGTGTGAGCCTCAGCCTGCCTGTCCTTGCCCGTCCCGCTCGAGTTACCTATCTCGACCAAATCGGTCTCCAGCTCTATACGCTGCGAAATTCCATTGGCCAAAACTTGGCGAAGACCATCGATGAGGTAGCCAAGATTGGTTACAAGCAGGTCGAGCCCTATGGGTTTCCTTCGGACCAAGCCATAGAGATGATCAAGCGGTCACGAGACCAAGGGATGCAAGTAAACTCGAGTCACTTTACCTGGGACTCGCTTCTGCATCCTGAAAAAAAGGGGATCAAGCCGTTCGAGGAAGTACTCGAGCTTGCTCGGAAACACGGTCTCACCGACTTGGTGGTTCCCTACCTCAGCGGCAAGGACCGGGAAGGCCTGACCGGATATGAAAAGACCGCCGATGCCTTGAACGAGGGAGCCGAGCAAGCCAAGGAGGCGGGGATCCGCTTGGCCTATCACAACCATGCATTCGAGTTCAAGCCGATGGGCCTGGGGAAGACTGGGTTCGACGTCTTCGTGGAACGCTTTTCCCCCGACATGTACTTCGAGATAGACGTTTTCTGGGTGAAAGTGGGCGGGGTGGATCCGGTTGCCCAACTCGAAAAGCTGGAGAATCGCGTTTCCCAAGTGCACCTGAAGGACTTGAAGAAAGGAACGGTTTGCCCGAATTTCGGGAAAGTCGAACAGGACGCCTTCGATGAAATTGGCGACGGCATGATCCCCATGATTCCCGTCATGAAGGCGGCCCGCGCTTGCGGCGTGAAGCATTGCCACGTCGAGCAAGATCATTCGCCTGCTCCGCTGAAGAGCGTGCGCAAAAGCCTGAAACATCTCCGTTCCTGATGAAGACTTTTCTTTTTGTCCTAGCCTTCGTCCTCTGCCTTTCGGTTCAGGCGAAGGTGAAGAACGTCCTGCTTATCGTTTCCGACGATCTCAAGGCGGATGCCGTGGGGTGCTATGGCAACAAGCTAGCCCAAACACCTCACCTCGACCAATTGGCGAAGGAGGGGACGCTCTTCCGCAACGCCTATTGCCAGGGCACCGTGTGCAAACCGTCTCGAGCAAGTTTCATGCGAGGTCGCCGTCAAGGGGACAAGGGAATTACTTGGGGCGAGCATTTCCTCAAAAATGGTTTTTCCAGCACCCGGGTAGGTAAGATCTTTCACATGCGCGTTCCCGGAGACATCATCGCCGGTACCGACGGGGCGGACGTGGCCGCATGCTGGTCGGCCAAGTACAACATGCCGGGCAAAGAAGCCCACACCCCCGGAAACTATGCCTGCTTGAACCTCAATAAGTTTACCACCAAACTGGAGGGTAGGCAGTCCACCAAAATGCCTTACCGTATGTTCGTTACCGTCGATTACGTCGGAGATGGTTCCGACCAACCGGATTGGAAGGCCGCCACCAAGTCGATCCAGTTGCTGAAGGACTTGAAGAAGGACGACAAACCCTTCTTCCTCGCGACCGGCTTGGTGAGGCCGCACTACCCCAACGTTGCTCCGGAGCAGTACTTCGCCCGTTACCCTTACAAGGAGATGCCCTTGCCCTACGTTCCGTCCGACGACTGGGACGATATGCCCAAGTCGGCAGTTTCCCGCTCCAACTCAAAGCAGTACGGGATCGATAAGTATCCCGATAACCAGCGGAAAATGTGGGCCGGTTATCTGGCCACTGTGACTTTCATGGACGAGCAAGTAGGTCGTATCCTGAAGACCTTGAAGGAACTTGGGCTCGACCAGGAAACCGCAGTCTTTTTTACCAGCGACCACGGCTACTTGCTCGGCGAACACCACTTTTGGCAAAAGGGGAACCTACGCGAAGAAGTCACTCGGGTTCCCCTCATCATGAGAGTGCCCGGGGGTAAGTCCGGCGTCAGCTCTTCCGTCGTCGAGCTGGTCGATTTGTTCCCCACCGCCTGCGAGGCAACCGGCTTGCCCATACCCCAAGGCGTTGAAGGCAAGAGCTTGCTCCCCGTCTTGGTAAATCCCGAGGCAACGGTCAAGCAAGCCGCTTTTTCCTTTGTCGGCAAAGGCACCTCGATGCGGACCTCGAATTGGGCTTACATGAAATATGGCGACGGCTCCGAGGAGCTATACGATATGAAGAAGGATCCCAAGCAGTTCGTGAACTTGGCCCAATCCACGCAACACGCCGAAGCACTTCAATCCCTCCGCAAGCAATTCCGGATCGCCCGGAAGTGATGCAGGAGCATTGGTTATTTTAGCGGGGTGATCTTTATGTTGCGGTAGGCGACGGGACCGTGGTCTCCTTGGAACATGATGGGTCCCTTGGCCATCTCCTTGCCCGTTAGTCCGCCTGGAGTGGGCTTGGGTAGCTCCACCTTTTCTTGAATCACCTTGCCGTTGAGGACCACCTTCTCAACATGGGCGTTCTTGACCTTCTTCCCGTCTTTGTACTTGGGCGCATGGAAGAGAATTTCGTACTTTTGCCATTCGCCGGGCTTTTTGCTGGCGTTCATGGCGGGTGGCTTTGCCCCGTAGATGGCTCCCATGTCACCCATGCCGAGCTTAGTTCTTCCATAGCTGTCGAGCACCTGAATCTCATATTCGCCGTGCAGGTAAATGCCGGAGTTGGACCCTTTCGGCACCATGATTTCCAGTTCTATGCGGGCGTCCCCGTAGGTGAAGGTGGAGTAGATGTCCAAGCTTTTGCCGTTGGCCTTTGAGGGCGTGTTGATCATTTCGCCCGATCCTTCCTTAGCGATCAGTTCGTTGGCACGCTCGGGGTGCACGGCGGCGACTCCCACCGACCAGAGGTCCTTGTTATTTCCGCGAGGCTTGGTTTTCCAGTCATCAAGATCCTTACCGTTGAAAGGCGAGGCGGCCTGGACGTAGGAGGTCAAGGTCAGTAAACCGATGAACGCACAGAGTAAGAGTCGGATTTTTTTCATATTGTCGGTGAAGTTGATGTAGATGTATTAGATTAAAATCTTGGAATGTAATAATCCGCTTGTCGATCTCTCACTTGCTTTTGTTAGTAAATCTCTTGGGTCGCTTAGATGATTTATTCGTGTTTATCCCACTTGCCAAGAGAGTAGAGGCAATTAGGGTTTATGATAATGAAAGCACTCCATATTCTCTTCTTTATTTTGACTTCTTGTACAGTCTCCATTGCAACAGCTGCCGAGGTTCCTAAGTGGGTCGATCTGTTCAACGGCAAGGACCTCACTGGGTGGGTCGACGTCAATACTTCACCCGACACCTGGTACATCAAGGACGGCATGCTGATCTGCAAGGGAAAGCCGATCGGGGTGATGCGAAGCGAGAAGCAATACGAGAATTTTCTTCTCCATGTAGAGTGGCGACACATGGAACCGGGTGGCAATTCAGGCATTTTCGCTTGGAGTGATGCCAAACCCTCCGGCAACCGGTTGCCCAAGGGGTTGGAGATCCAGATGCTGGAACTGGACTGGGTGAAACTCCGGACAAAAAAGGGGAAACAGCCTCCGCCGATCGCCTATGTCCACGGCGAGCTCTTCGGGGCGGGCGGACTCAAGGCGACCCCTGACAACCCGCGCGGCAGCAGGAGCAAGTCTCTCGAGAATCGATGCAAGGGGAAGGGAGAGTGGAACGTGTACGACGTCGTCTGCGTGGACGGGGTGGTCAAACTCTCGGTCAACGGCAAGTTCGTCAACGGCATCCGGAACGTGCAGTACAAGAAAGGCTACCTGTGTCTCGAGTCGGAAGGGGCCGAGATCCATTTCCGCAACCTGAAAATCATGGAACTGCCCCCCGGCATCACCTCCGCCGAGCAAACCGCTCCCTTAGTGAAGTGACCTCTAGATGATATTCTTTGGGTTGCCTCCGATATCCTTTTTACCTTTTTCAGCCTGTCCGAGTTGACCCAGGTTGCATCTAATCTACTTTCGTAGAAATGAAGAAATCACTCTCCCTCCTTCTTTCTACAGCCTTGCTTTTCGGATGTGATTCCGAGCGTGGCTTGGATCAAAATTCTGTCGCCGAATACGTTGGCAAGACGGATGCGGCGAATGACAAGGAGAAGCAACGGCAAGAAGATCTGGGTGGGCGAACTGAGGGGGGTGGCAAGGATTCCACAGACAAGGACGATGCCAATGTCACTTCGGACAATGGTTCGTCAAAGATCGTCGAATCCCCCGTCCCCGCGGAACCAGAAGAGCCAACCAAGGTTTCACCGCAGACTCCCGGTGATTCAGCGACGAAGGACGAGCCTGTCAATGAGCCGAAACCCTCGTCTCCCGAGAAGGACGACAAGGCAGGCCCCGTCGCATCCTCACCACTTCCAACCTTTCCGGAAACCGTCTTGGTGGGGAATCCCGGGAACCCAGCCGACACCACGGGTTTCGGCTCCGTTCCTTATGTTTACAGAATTGGTAAATTCGAGGTCACCAACGCCGAGTATTGCGCTTTCCTCAATGCGGCGGCGAAGAAAGATCCTTACAGACTTTTCGATCGCCGTATGGCTGGCGATCAAGGTGGTATCATGCGTTCGGGCAGGTCCGGCGACTATAGTTACGAGACCAAGGAAGCTGGAGGTAGGAAGCCGGTCGGTTACGTGACTTGGGAGTCGTGCGCCCGCTACGCCAACTGGTTGTCAAACGGTGGCGGTGATACCGATCCGCAGAAGGGCAGTTACCTGCTCAAGGGAGGCATCCAACCGAAAGTCACTTTGCCCGACCACGCAGCATTGGCCGCAGGCAAGGCGCCCCAATGGGTAATCGCCAGTGAAAACGAGTGGTACAAGGCGGCCTATTACGATCCGGACAAACAGGGTGGCGCCGGGTACTGGCCTTTTGCCGTGAGCGGTGGTTCCGCTCCGGCTTGTAACCTCAACTCCAACCAGATTTCGGCTGCAGGCGCATTCAAGGTGGCCAGTCCCTACGGTACCTATGACCAAAACGGAAACCTTTGGGAATACAATGAGACCCGCAATGGGAATAAGGTGGGACTGCGTGGCGGCTCCTTTTTCATCAATGACAACGAGGGGTATCTTCGCTCTCATACGCGCTATGAGGTGCTCAGCGCGAAATGGCCCAATTACGGTTTTAGAGTCGTGGCTCTCGGTGGGAAGTCCAAGGCAAGTCCACCTCCATCCCCACCACCCAAGGCGGTTCCCGAATCGCCCCCAAAAACGGACGACTCGCCGAAACCGCCACCTGAAGCCAAGGTTCCGCTTGTTCCCCTTCCAAAGCCACCCATTCGCAGGGTCAAGACCAAGACCTATTACGTCAGTCAGTCTGATGGGAACGACGACTGGAACGGCCAAGCTTCGTTGGCAACAGGGAACGCGGGGCCATGGAAGACTTTGGCCAGAGCATCCATTGAATACCTGCCCGGAGACATCCTGTTCTTGAAATGTGGGGATGTGTGGCACGAGGAGTTACGGCCCAAGGGGAACGGAACACCTGAACAACCGATCACCATATCAGCTTACGGAGTGGGCTCGAAGCCCGTGATCGATCGGGAGGATTACAACCAGGATCGCACCGGCATTCGTTTTTCCGATCAAGGGGGATTCAAGATCGTGGGGATCGAATTCAACCGCTGCATGACCGGGATTTACGCAGACTATTCCGATAATGGAAAAGCCAGGGAGTACCTTTGGATCGAGGACTGCTACTTTCACGACTCCCTGAAGTATCAGCACTACGAGGATTATCCCAAGCGTAAGATCGGCCTGGGCGTATGCCTCTTTTCCCATGAGCGTGACAAGCGCATCGTAATGTCGGACATCACGGTGAAGAACTGCGTGTTCCGGAGGTTGGCCTCCGGGTTCTGGACCAATAGCCCGGACAACTTCAACAAGAATGCCTCCTATGTCTACAATTTTAAGAATCTGGTCTTCGACAACTGCCTCTTCGAGGAGGGGTTTCAATGGCAACAAGGCATCCGTGGCGTCGACACCGGAGTCATGCGAAACTGCGTCACTCTCGACATTGGCCGTGGCTTTCGCTCCTTCAACGGCGTGGCTGGTTCGATGTTCTTTCGGTGCAAGAACTGGGTCTTCGAGGATTGTGAGTGGGGCTTCGTGTCCATTGGCTTGGGCAGTGGAGACGGGCAGGCTTTCGACTTCGAGGGAAACTGCGACAACATGATCATGCGCAATTGTCTTTTCCACGACACCGACGGCCCCGGGTTTTTGCTTTGCTGTTATGCCTCTGACGGGCACGCCCACTCCGGGATAATAATGGAAAATTGCGTAATCAACGGAAAGTCTAAACGCCCCATCGGTTTACCCCGTTGCGCCATCGTGAATACAACGGACTGGAACGAGTCCACTTGGAGGAAATGTCGTTTCTATTTGTCCAAGGGCGAAGCCGTCATGAGGGTAATGGATCCGGAGAAGGACAAGAGAACGACCTTTGTCGATTGTCGCGTCAAGGATCTGGTGGCCGCTTGCAGTTCCAAGAAGCTCTGGGGGAACAGTACCGAGTCCAACGAGGTCGCCGAAGAATTTTGGGTCCAACTGAACTTCGGCAAGCCTACTACGGTAAATGAATTTCGCATCAAGGAGAAGGAATCTTCCTCTGTCATTCGATACGTAATCGAACTGTGGGACACCAAGAACTCGACTTGGATGAGTTGCTTCAATGGTCTTTCCATCGGGACCGAGTTCGTTGCCCCAATTGTCGAACGGAAGACGACCAAGGCCCGCTTGCGGGTCATTGGCACGAAGTCCGGCCAACCAAAGATATCCGAGTTTGCCGCCTTCAAGGATCCTCTCGGCGAGGAATGGAACGTCAAGCGAGGCGAGAATACTCCGAATCGGGTCGGCAAGGCTCGAGCTGAATTGGTCGCAAGCGGGAGCATTGAGCCACCAGTTTCGGCCCAAGCGGAACGGCTCAAGCCCGTTGAGCGCGTATTGGCTTGGGATGCCAAGGCGTTGTTTGAGAAACCAAAGGTGCACGATACTAAAGATCGTCCTGCCAAGGGGATGCGTTCGTTCTTTTACGAGGGGGCAAACTACAAGGGGAAACCGACTTGGGTCTTTGCCTACTATGCGGCTCCGGAAGGGAAAGCTCCCGATGGTGGTTGGCCGTCAGTGGTTTGTGCTCATGGCGGGGGTGGAACGGCCTATCCGGAGTGGGTGCGGTTTTGGAACAAGAAGGGGTATGCGGCGATTGCGATGGACCTGGAAGGGCATTTGCCCGGTGGCAGGTCTCATCTGGTCGAAGGTAACTTTCCCACCGGAGTGGGGCATCCGCAGGCGGGCCCGTCGCGGATCGACTGGTTCGGCGACAGGGGGTTGCCGGACCAGGAGCAATGGTTTTATCATGCTGTGGCCGACGTTGTCCGCGCGAATTCCCTGGTTCGCTCCTTTCCTGAGATCAATTCCGAGAAGATCGGGCTGACCGGTATCTCCTGGGGAGGCACTGTCGCCAGCTCAGTAGCCGGTGTCGATACACGCTTTGCCTTTGCCATTCCCGTCTACGGGGGAGGGTAT